>DAOWHR010000284.1 GCA_030641315.1 Anaerohalosphaeraceae bacterium
AGCCGTAAACGCTTAGCCAGACAGAAGAAAAGAACTGGTCAGAATTGAATGTTGACAGCCGGGACGGTCTCGGCTATACAGTGAGTCGGTGGTACATTATTGCTCCGCCAGGTGGTACAATTTTACTCCGCCGTTTATAGTCTGCGCCAAGATGCGTCAAATCGTGTACGAAAGGGCCAATATGGCTGTATTGGGGTACAATTTCGTGTTCTTGAGGATGATAATAGCAGCAAAAAGCGTTAGCATGGGCGTAAAGAGGCGATTCTTGTTGCATTGCCGGGAATTGAAGGGATTATCAAAGCTCAGCAAAGCAGCCTAAGCCAACTTTTGGCGGAGGCGTCAATTATAACACACCTATTTCTTCGATGTTAGCCAAAAATAGCAGGTTTAATCATGAAAAATAACGCTAAACCAAACCAACAAAAGAACTTACATGCCACGGACAGGCTCTAAGTAGTGCAGATGTGTGTGGTGTTTTGTCGAAACAATAGCTGTTATTTGACAAGATAATTCAATTGCACGGCTATCACGAGGGCCGATATTTTTTCATTTTTATATACCAACTATTGGTCTACCGCGCAATTTACACTGTGTTTTGGTTATTTATTTGGTTTGGCGATAAATGAATAGAGGCAATTTCAACGAGATAAATGGCAGTTCGGACTCTTCTTCGCAGAAAAGGGATGAGTTTTTCCGTCTTTTTGTCAGCAATGAAAGCAAAATACTAGCTTATATCTTAACTCTTGTATCAAACTGGAATGATGCAGAGGATCTGCTTCAGGATACTTCAATGATAATGTGGCAGAAATTTGAAGAGTTTGAGATAGGAACAAATTTTGCCTCATGGGGGATGACTATAGCAAGATTTAAGGTGCTTGCATATTATCGAAAAAAGCATAACAGGCATGTTGTCTTCGATGAGGACCTGATTGAATCCTTGTCGAATAAAATGATGGATGTCAATGAAGATAAATGCGGCTACGATCTGGAGAAGCTTAGGGAATGCATGTCAAAATTAAGTGCCAATGACAGAAAACTCTTAAGAATAAAATATCAGGACGGAAGCAACACTCGCAAGTTGGCAGCTAAACTCGGCAGAAGTGTCAACACCTTATATAAGACGTTCGCACGGATTCACATGAATCTAATCACTTGTGTTAAACGCAAAGTCAGTTTGGAGTAGAACGGCAGATGGAATCTGAAATATATAAAAAACATTTAATAACAGAGCTCGCATTCAAAGCCTTTGATGGAGTTATTGCACCAGAAGAGCGTACCAAACTCAATGCTCTGTTGAGAGAAGATCTGGAGTTGCAGGATTACTATATAGAACTTGTACGGCTTTGTTCTACGGTATCTAGGTTCAGCAATTCCGGGATAGACATAAATCATAGCAGCGAGGTTGAGATCGAAAATTTCGAAGAGGCAATGATGGCGCTGGCAGAAAATGAAAAAACAGCACCTGGAGTTCTGGTGGAAAAGCCCACTGAGAAGCCCGTAGAGCTAATGCCGGGATTGTTGAAAACTGTAAAGCTGGAGCGTAAAATATCCAGGCTTGCTATTTATACGCTGGCTCTTTCCACTGCTGCAATGCTGTTTCTTATGACAATCGTTTTGTTATCACCCATTCGTCCGATCGTGGCCACCCTCACGGATTCAATTAACGCTGAATGGACAAGCGAAGAAAATATACCGGCTAAATGGGATGTGCTTAGCCAGGGCGAATTGACTCTTGTCAGGGGCTTAGCTGAGATAACATTCAATAATGGTGCGGTAGTGATTATTGAGGGGCCTGCTGAATTTGAGTTGGAGAGTGTGGACGAAATGATACTGCACACCGGTCGTCTCTATGCGATGATACCGGGGAGAGCCACCGGCTTTGTTGTTAAAACGCCAACTACGACAATCATCGACCTCGGTACGGAATTTGGTTTAAAAGTGGATCCTGACGGTTTGACTGATGTCCATATGGTCAAAGGTCGGGCCTTTTTGGTTCCCGAAGGAAATGGACGAAAAGGGATCCCCCTTTTTCCCGGCATTGCAAAAAGTGTAGATTCCAACGCTATCGTCAGCGATATAATGTATAACGAAGAACGGTTTAATAAAAAGATTCCTACGCAGTATGAGCGAGCTATTTTGGCAAGCAAGCCGGAGTTTTATTGGCAGTTTAGCCCTGATGACAGATCACAAGTAAAAAACTCCGTAGGCCCTCATGTTATCTGTGGCCGCTACTCAGAAAAAATGGTTTTCGTTGAAGGTTCAGAGTTATTGTCTGGCGAGCCATTTAATGCAATAGATTTCAGTGGTACTAACAGTTACATCGTTGCGGAAGGGCTTTCAGCATATTCAGCAGGATCTTATTCGTATTCATTATGGATTCGACCGGATAAAATTACCGATCAGTGTATTTTGTTAAGTAGTTATGGTTCAGGGAGTGTGTCTCAGCGAATCTTGGGGCTGTCTGAAAAAGGCAGGTTCGAACACAGATCGGATAGTAATGTAGAGATTCGTAATGCAGTCGTAACTTCAAGAACAGTAGTCAAGCCGGGGAGATGGTACCACATTATTGTCAGTTGTAAAGCAAATGGTCGTAAAGTCATATTTGTTGACGGCAGAGAAGAAGACAGTATCCAGGTGGGAAGTATTGAGGAAGTCCGCCCTGATAAAATTTATGTTGCAGGTTATCCGAGTGAATTCAAGCTACACTACCCTTCACATCCATTTAACGGTGCGATCTCGGAGATAGTCAGGTATGATCGGGCATTGACTGCCGAAGAGGTGAAGCAATTGTATCTGTCCGCTGTATCTAAAAAACGATAGCGTTATGAATAGATGTGCAGTAGGGATAGTAGTGATACAAAAAAATATGTAGAAATGACTTATAATAAGATGGGAGGATTGAGTAAATGGATATTCAATGCGAAAAACAAATAAAAAGAGCACATCTAAACGGTGTTATGGCAAAGGGTTTTACCCTGATTGAGTTGCTGGTGGTTATTTCAATCATTGCACTTCTATTGGCTATTTTGATGCCTGCCCTCGGCGCTGTTAAGAAGAAAGCTCGAAGCGTTGTCTGCAGAACAAATCTTAAACAGTTTGGCCTTGCCCATGTTATATATGCGGTAGATTACGATGACAAGATTGTGCAGGCAGTAAAACCTGATGGATCAATGTGGCTTCAAACACTGGAGGCTTATTATAAAATTGATGATATTCGTCATTGCCCATCGGTGACGAAGCCGCCATCTTCTAAAGAAGTGAGTCATATGGGACAGCCAGGCAAAAGCGGTCGGCCTGATGAGTACTGGTGGAATAAGGCACCCAATGGCAAAGAATACACCAGCAGTTATGGAATGAATGGCTGGGTTCAAAGCGGCGAAGGTTTTACGTGGGGGAAAGATTCTGCGTTGCACTGGGGCAAGATGAGCAACGCTTCCGGCCTCAACCGAATTCCGCTGCAATTAGGGGACATCTGGCGTGCAGGTTATCCAAAGAGCACTGATAAACCTGGATTAACGTGGGAAGGCGGGACGGGAGTAATGACATGGTTTACGCTGGATCGTCATAATAAGGGTAATAATGCGGTCTTTCTTGACGGCCACGCGGAGACTGTATACTTGCCCAATCTTTGGACGCTGAGATGGCATCGTGGATTTGAAGAGGTTTACAATGTCAGGGTTGAATGGTTGAAATAGACTCGTTGTTTTATTATGCAAAGAAAATGATTGATTAAGTATTGACGCATGTGCGTTAATTGAAGTTAATTTTTTTTTTAAGGAGCAGAATGATGAAGAAAATGATGATGATGGTTTTGGTTGTGCTGATAGCTGGTGTTTCTCAGGCGGCGTTCGATCTCACGACATGGCAGACACAGGCAGGAGCGACGGCGGGTAATGTTGTCTCTGACATCACAGGTTGGACGTTTGACGGCGATATTGTTGGTGACGAGGGCGTTTATTTTGACTTTGGTGATCTGGATGATGATGATGATCCGACCACCTATGGTACTGGCTCAACGATTGAGTTCATTTTTAACCTTACCGATGCAGGAAAAGCAACCGTACTTGGAACATACGACGGCTATAACGGCGCGCTAAATCTGTTAAAGCATGAACAGTACAACAATACGGGAAAACTTGGTATTACTACGCGTACCTATCCAAATGGTGATTATACCTTTGCTGCTGATAGTCCTTATGATGTTGATGCCCATGTTGCATTTGTTTTTGGAACAGATGGTTCTGTTACAACCTATGTTGATGGTGTTGATACTGGAACATTTCTTTATGCAGAAGACGGTGACTGGATTGCCAATGGCGGTTCGGGTACACTTGGCGCCTGGGATAAAGAGGGTGACGGCAGCGACTGGCGTGGAGACAGTTCTGGCACGATTTACGCAGTTGGTACCTATAACCGTGCATTGACAGGGGCAGAGGTTGCTGACCTGCACGTTGCTTATTCATTGGCAGATGTTGCCACCAATCCGGTTCCGGAAAATGGCGAAGAACTGCTTGATGTTAACATCGATTTAGAGTGGCTGGAGCCACTTTACACAGGTGCTACGCACGCCTTGTATCTTCGTAAGAATGATCCCAACTTTACTGATACTGCCAATAATATTCTCGATGGTGTCGCTGCGATCTCTCCTTACGATATAACCCTGGACTATGAGACAGTTTACTACTGGCGTGTAGATGCTACTAATCCTGCTGTTCCTGAGACGCATGAAGGTGATGTGTGGTCATTTACTACAAAATTGTTTGATGTCGCTCCTGTTGTTGAGGCGGGCGACAATGTCCTGACTACGCTGGAACTGGCAATCTCTCTGGCGATGGGTGGTTCGGTGACAGATGATGGATCCAGTGCCCTTACGATTGACGGCTGGGAAGCCTTTGAAGCTTTGGGTGGTGGTTCAACGACGA
>DAOWHR010000447.1 GCA_030641315.1 Anaerohalosphaeraceae bacterium
ATGACGTTATTAACCTCGCCGGAGGAGTCAACGTTGCTCGCGAAATCAAGCAGGCCTATCCGCAGATCAACCCGGAGGTCGTTATCGAGTGGGACCCCGACGTGATCATATCGTGCCCCATGTCTCCGGCAGGTAATATCGCCGAACAGATAGCAGCAAGGATCGGCTGGGAGAACATCTCAGCCGTAAAGAATAACCGTATCATTGCTGACTTTCCAAATGATCTCATTCTGCGTTCGGGACCGCGTGTGATAGAGGGCATTAAACTCCTCGCCGATCACTTGCACAATACCAACAAAAATCTTTCCAACGCGATCTATCCATGATACAGTCTGGCCGTTGAATCGAACGAAGGAAGCCGTTAATGTACAAAACCAGCACCATTAGCATCTATGTGACACTTACCATCGCGCTGGCTGCCGCATGCGCAGTATCTCTTTTTGCCGGTGCTGTTCACATACCTCTGAACGAAATGCTTAGCTCGGACATTGTCCGGCTGCGTATAGCCCGGATCATCCTCGGCATTGTCGCCGGCGCAGGCCTTTCAGTTTCTGGAGTGATTTTCCAGGCACTGCTGCGAAACCCGCTCGCAGAACCTTATATTCTTGGCGTATCCTCAGGCGCAGGACTTGGTGCCGCCCTTGCCGTCATACTGGGCATCACTGCGATAAGCACATGGATGCTCCCTGCAATGGCGTTCGTCGGAGCTGTTGCGACCATATTCCTGGTCTACGCGATCGCCAGATCAAGCAACGGGATCGTACCGGTCTATACGCTTCTTCTGTCAGGGACAGTTATCAGCGCCGCCATGGGAAGCATATTAATGTTCATCATCTCCAGGTCATCTTCGGAGCAGCTTCACAACGTAATGTGGTGGCTGCTTGGTAATTTGCAGATACTGGACTGGGAGCTGTTAAGGGTGGTTTCATTTATAGTAGCTGCCTGCATTGCCGTCACGATATTCCTTGCCCACAATCTAAACGTCATCACACTGGGCCAGGAACCTGCCGCCCACCTGGGGCTGAACGTCGAACTGACAAAGAAATTATTTTTCCTTATCGCCTCACTTATGGCAGGCGCAACCGTCGCCTCATGCGGTTTGATCGGTTTCGTAGGTCTTATCGTCCCGCACACCGTAAGACTGATCGTAGGCCCCGACCACCGCAAACTTGTCCCAGCCGCAGCGCTAGCTGGCGCCGCTTTTTTGATTATCGCCGACAGTTTCGCAAGATCGGTCATTGCACCGACTGAAATACCCATCGGCGTTATAACAGCCTTTCTCGGCGGACCGTTCTTCCTGATTCTCTTAAAACGAAAAAAACATTTCTCGTGGAGCTAGCATGATCTCTGTTGAAAATATCGATGCCGGCTACGGCGGTGACATGATAATAAAAAATATCAGCATGGACATTGAAGAGGGACAGTTCGCAGGTCTCGTCGGGCCGAACGGTTCGGGCAAAACTACCCTGCTAAGGGTCATCAGTGCCATGCTAAAACCAGCCGCTGGCAAGGTACTGCTCAACGGCAAAAAGATACACAGCATCAAAAAAAGGGAACTCGCCAGAATAATGGCTGTTCTCCCGCAGGACTCCAACCTCCCCCTGCCGTTCACCGTCAGACAGATAACACTGATGGGACGCTTCCCCTATCTGACAAAAACAGGACGGGAAACGAAAA
The DNA here is from genome assembly GCA_030641315.1 of Anaerohalosphaeraceae bacterium. Lineage (GTDB taxonomy): Bacteria > Planctomycetota > Phycisphaerae > Sedimentisphaerales > Anaerohalosphaeraceae > DAOWHR01. The sequence goes on from DAOWHR010000447.1 coordinate 1,678, forward strand.
CCGATTTCGAGATCGCCGAAGAAGCCATGCAGATGGCTGATGTTGCACATCTGGCCGACCGAGTTGTGACCGAACTAAGCGGAGGCGAACGCCAGCGAACATTGATAGCGATGTGCATCGCCCAGCAGCCGAAAATCCTCCTGCTCGACGAACCGACAAGCCACCTGGATATAGGACACCAGCTCTCAGTTTTCAACCTGATCAAAAAACTCAACCGCCAGGCAAACATGACCGTAATCGCTGTCCTCCACGACCTGAACCTCGCCGCAGAATACTGCCACAGGATCATGGTAATAGACAACGGACTCATCACCGCTTCGGGACGGCCTGAGGAAGTGCTGACTTCCGAAATAATCAAAAAAGTATTCCACGCAAACGTAATGACCGTTACAAATCCTACCTCCCAAAAACCACACATAATCCTAACCGCAAAGGCCGATCAGTAACCGCCCTATTCTGTCTCATACACCGGTCCCGTAAAAAATATTAATCTGAGGCTTGATTTTTAATTCTCACAGCGCAGAATTGAGTATATTAATACCATAGTTTCAGAAATGGGAGGCCATTATGAACAGATATATTCTGTTGAGTGTAACGGCAGCAATTTTTGTATGCGGTGTTTGCACCGGCCAAAGCGGACACATAACCGATGTCAGTGTCCAGCCTGATAATCCAGCAATTCAAGACGCGATAACGATGACCTTTACAGGAACTTGGAATGATTCATGCGTACCGGATCAGATATCCGTCCAATTTAATGACAATGCCATCTTCGTTGATCTTTATTGGCTTCCTCTGATGCGTCCGTGTTTAATGGTGGTTTCTGACTGGAAGCTGTCAACAACTATTGACCCGCTGGTCGCAGGCGAATATGACGTATATGTTCGGTTTAGAGATGTAACCGAATATGACTTTTATTTAACTTTCGATGTCACACCGGTAACAGACTACTGGTATTGGCCCCCCGATGCTGTCATCGTCAAGCCCGCCAGCCCAGCGCCCGGCCAACCCGTCTCTCTAGTCATGGAAGGCCAATGGCCGGATACATGCATTCCCACATCGATGCAAATTGCCCGGCTGGGCACGAGCATTCTTGTCGACGTTAAGCTTGAATACGAACCCAATACCGGTTGCGGTGATGCAATAACTCCCTGGCGGCTTGAAGGTCTCATAGCGCCGCTCACTGCCGGAAATTATACGGTCTATGCAAGGATCGCTGAAAATCCAATGGTCCCGGCTACAAAGTACGCAGTTGTCAAAGAATTTGATGTAACACCTATCGCAATGCTCATGTTTTTTCGATTTATCCCCGGCGAAAGTACTGTCCTGCAGACAGGAGGTTTTGCTGGGATTGAAAAAATATATTCCATAGAGGGTTATTTTGGCCTGCATGTCAATTACGATTTGGGCATTGCCCGCTTCGTCGAAGTCAATGCTGAACTGTTCCCATACGGATCATTTCTGCCGACAAACTCACTTGGCGAACTTTTCAATATGGAAAATCTCAGGAGCACTTCAGTTACCCAGGAGGGGATCCGTTTTACTGGCATGACACAGGGGCATGATGTTGCGCCGGTGGTCATCGAAGCAGATTACGGCAACGTTGGTCTAAGGCTCGCCGGCAGCATCACACCAGGCTGCTGTGACCGTTTCAATTACAAACTTAATGCCCGTACGATCCAGATATTCGAACCATTCTGCCCAATAAAACCGGAGATGGACTTCACCGGCGACTGCAAAGTTGATCTGGCAGACCTGGCAGTATTCGCCCGGTCATGGCTGCAGTGCAACCTGATACCGCAGTCAGCCTGCTGGTAAATCTAAAATAAATTATCAGCTTTTAACGACGGGCGCGGTCTGTTCTTCGCTTGTTATCCCTGGGGGCAGTTCCAGAATCCTGATATTGCGAAAATGTATCTCGGCACCTTCCGATTCCAGACATAGATAGCCCTTCTTGACCTCAGCTTTACTGATGCCGTTCACAAATTTCCCATTCACCGAAAGCTTGATCACACCGTCAACACAGACGACAACATATTTGTTCCACTGTCCCTTACCCTTGCACCGTTTCTCCAGCGACTTGCTGCGTACGCCTCTCGGATTGTCCGGCACGGTCTTTAGTCCCATTGTCCCGAACAACTCACCATGCACGTAAGCATCCGTCTGATTGTGCTGCAGGGCCCATTCAAGCTCAAGCATCTGTACCTCTACCCCGCGAGCGAGCGGCCCCTTCTTCCATGGCGTCCCCTGACTCCAGACAAACACACCTGAATTGCCGCCAGCCTCCATGTGCCGCCATTCGATCTCAAGGATGAAATTTTCATACTGCTTTTCGCTCCGCATCACACCGATGGGATGCCCGCTGCAAACCAGAATCCCGTCTTTGACGTTCCACGTATCAGCAGCAGTATTAACGTTAACCCACCCCGAAAGATCCTTGCCGTTAAACAGACTCTTAAACGCAAGCTTATCTTCTCTTTGATCTAAACTGCTTCCAAGCAGAAAGCCGACTACCCCAACGCAAACCAAAAACTTCAAAAGTACTTTCATGGCCAATCCTTTCAAATTTCCATCCTGACCTGAGTGTTGTCGCCGTCACAAAAACACAGCTCATTCACATTAACACCGCTCCAGAAACGCACGGCCTGTATAACCGCTAATAAACGACCGAATTATGAGGAAGATACTACCCGAAACCGGGCAGTGGGGCAAGTTTAAAGTGATACCGCCCTGCAAAACACGGGGCTCTCCGTTTAAAAGTATCGTTGGCTTATTGGGGCGTGTGATGTCTCTGTCAGCCTTGACC
>DAOWHR010000344.1 GCA_030641315.1 Anaerohalosphaeraceae bacterium
AAGATTCTGTGCCGCTGTCAGCAGGGGTAAAAACGACCGGATCGATCTGAGAATATTCGCCATCAGCGATGATAACGGTGATCGACTCTGTTAATCCGCCATCGGCTTTGATCTTCCTTATCCGGTCACGAGCGCCGGCAATAGTGGCCTTGGGTCCGTCAGTCGCAGAAGTGTTGGGAGCCGCAAGTTTACCCGACCACGAATCGTTTCCAGCAGGCGAAACATAAAGGGTAATAGCATAACAACAATTGATAACTGTCAGAACGATAAGAACCGGCAGAACTGAACGCTTCATAATGAACTCCTTAAATTAAAGTTAACACCATTCTTTGGAGATTATTTTGTTAATTTCTGTCATTAATATTTTATTGAAAGCTCAAATTATATAAAGGAGTTTCAGGTATCGGAAGTGGCTCAATCTTTTTCGGATCAGGAACCGGCCAGAATACATAATCGCCGTCTTTGCTCCTCCAGTTATGTTCACCCTTGCCGTTATCATCATCAAAATCAGCACCCAAACTGTACAAAACAAAACCATTTTCAGTACGACCATATACAAGCGGCCCATCGCTGTATGGATCCATGGGAAGGGATTTTAGATAGCCGGTTTCAACAAGTTTGACAAGTGTTTCGGGAAAGGTTTCATGGTCTGACTTGTAGCGGAATATCGCCAAAACAGCGGCTGTAGCATAATGCTCACACTCTATAATGTGAATTAAGTCTATAAGATAGTCAATTGACAGAAAGAAATTTGATACCATTGGATAATCCTGCGGTGGCCAGCAAATCATTAATAACTCATGCTTATAGGAAGTTTCTTGGGCTTTCATTTGATAAGGGGTTAGTTTAAATATTTTGCTTGCCTTGTCATAAACTTCTGAGACTTTATCTTCGGCTTCTTTTCTGGTCTCACATTCGTTTGCAAGATATTTTGACAGCTCAATCTCACTGCGTAAGTTACGAGGAATATTTTTTAGCTTTTCAAACAGACTCAAACTTTCTCCCCTCCCAGTTCCCCGTCCATTAAGCACTACTTTTTTATACTGTGAAGGAATAATCTTGCCGTCACCTTTACCGTCATCGGTGTAGATTCTTTGAAAACGATCGAAGGCAACAAGCTTTTCTGTCGCACACATCTTTTCGTAAGCGACCTGTGGCTTGTTGTCTTCTAGATACTGCTGCAACTGTGCAAGTATCTCCGACTCTACCACCTTATGCTTCAATAAACACCGAATTGCCCCATAAGATTGTACTCTAATGTTCTGAGCTAGCAACATATCCGTTCTCGATCCGGTATTTGCAAAAATTTCAGCCATTCTCAGGTTCTGCGTGACGTTAATAATTACCTCAGGATTATATATTGCTTCTACCTTAATCCGCCATAATGATGCTTTTGAAATTAGCTGATACGTTGATAATAGATTAGGATACAAAGCTAAATCAACATTGTTATCCGATCTGGACAATTCCTCCCAATAGATTTTTTTTTCACTCACCTTCTTAACTGAAGCAGAAGCTGACTGATTTGAATCAAGCCATACAGAAAGCTGGCTGGACAAAACAGGATCAAGGTCACTTGGCATGATTAACAAATCATCATTATTAAAAACCATTACCCACCATAGTTCCGCTTGCATCTCAGTGTAATCATCAAGAGCCTGCTTAAGAATGTCTGCGCAGTTTTGCGATGGGTCGTAGTTTTCAGGTTTTGTCAGTTCGTTGAATGTGGCCATGTAGTCTATAGCGATATTTGGCCTGGGTTTGAACACGACGATCTTGACAAAAATACAGACCGCAAGAATAATAAGCACCTGTTTGATGAGTCTTAGTTTGTATTTTTTTTCAGCCATATCATATCCAACTGGATTATCCTGCTGTACTTTATGTTGATACATATACTAAACGGATTTTGGATGCAGGGCAAGGATTATTGGATATGTTTGCTTTTTCCGGCAAAAACCGCGGAATTGGTTTACAATTAATTTTTGCTTATCTGGGTAAAGTTTACGGATTGTGACGATTATAGCGACTGCGAGAGTTGATTGATACTTTTGGTACACATAATTATGGGGCCAAAGAATTTTTTGCTATAAACCCCGGATGGGGTTGATTTGAATTGCGAATTAATATAGAATACTTCGATAATCCTCATGGACCGGGGTGGTCAGAAACTGCACGGAAGCAAATCCCTAAGATACTATGACAGAGACTGTACAGTCAAAGTATCCTCAAGATCATTAAACTTGGAAGGATTTGCTTTGAAAGAGCAATCAGCAAAAAACTGGAGCGGTATGATAAAGGTCACATCACTGTCAGCATTGGTGGTGTTGATCAGTGTAGCTTTTATAGTCTCTGCAATGTTTGGCCCTAAAGCCAAAGCAGCAGCTATCGCTCCAACGACAGCAGCTTCGATCAGCGCTATCGAAGCTCTCGAACTATCGGTTGCCAGGCTGATGGCGGACAACTCGACAAGTGTTCCAACGACAGACCGTAATAGCAGTGGCTGGGTAACCGCCCGCATGCGTGTTACGGGATACTGCCCGTGCAGCAAGTGCTGCGGAAAAGACGCTGACGGCATAACGGCAAACGGTCACTACATCAGGTGGGGAGATACATTCGTTGCGGCAGACAAAAAATATTCGTTCGGAACCGAATTACGAGTGCCCGGTTATAATAAAGGCCGACCGGTAAAGATACTGGACCGCGGCGGCGCCATAAAAGGCAACCGCCTGGATATGTTCTTCGATACTCACAGCCAGGCAAAGACCTGGGGCGTGAAATATCTTGATGTGAAGATCAAAAAATAAAAGCCGATGTCTTGATGACAACGGCTTTTGGTAAGCATTTTTTTCAGCCTGAACGCAATCGGCGTTTAGGCTGTTTGTATTTCATTACATATCACGGTCGATTGCCTGGGCGACCTTTTTGAGCCTTTCCATAAGTCCGCTGAGCACATCCGGGGTAATCGCCTGGGCGCCAACGGATGTCGCGTGTCACCGGTCCAGTAGAGGGTGAATTATTACACCGGCGTCACCGACTGCGACGGCGGCGGCACTAACCTGCGGGATCATATAGGCGTGGCCTGTTCCGTGCGAAGGGTCGACAATAACGGGCAGATGCGTTCTATCGTTCAGGGCAGGCACAACGGACAGAGGCAGTGTGTTACGTACATATTTTTCATAGGTCCTGATCCCTCTTTCGCACAGAATCACCTGCTTATTGCCGCCGTTGATAATGTATTCGGCAGCGAGAAGGAATTCATCGAGCGTAGCGCTCATGCCGCGTTTGAGCATTACCGGTTTGTTGACCTTGCCTGCCGCTTCGAGCAGCGGGTAGTGCTGCATGTTGCGAGCGCCTATCTGGAGTACATCGGCATAGTGGACAACAACGTCAAGCTGTTCGACACCGATCACTTCGGTAACGATTGCCAGGCCGGTATTGTCGCGAGCTTCAGCAAGAATTTTGAGCCCTTCTTCACCGAGTCCCTGGAAACTGTATGGACTGGTTCTTGGTTTGTATGCACCGCCGCGGATGCCTATGCAGCCAGCGGCCTTTACGGCGTCAGCGGTTCTAAGAAGCTGGTCACGGCTTTCAACGGCACACGGGCCTGCAATGACACCGACCTTATTGCCGCCGATCGGGAATTTGTTCGGGCCGATCTCGATCTCGGATTTGTCCTGCTTGACTTCCAGCGAAGCCATCTTGTATGGCGCAAGTATCGGAACGATCTTTTCAACCATTGGCGCGTTTTCAATTGCACCTTTATCAACAGATCGCTTGTCACCAATACATGCCACAACAGTGCGGTCAGTGCCATAGATCACATGATCCTTGAGTCCATATTCATTGACCAGATCCACTACGTGCTGCACCTGCAGGCTGGTAGCGCCGGGTTTCATTACAATTACCATTGCCGTAATTCCTATCAAAACAATCATCCTAATTAACATTTGTGCCATCAGTATTACCGATTGACAAGACAATAGTTTACGCTAAAATAACACCGTTAGTCAAGGTAATTGGCTGATTATTAAGGAATTATGACCATGATAATAATAGCACTGGCCGATATTCACGGCTTTATGGACTACTTTGAGCAGGATAATACGGAGTTTTGCAGAGAGCTTAACAATGCCGATGCTGTGGTCATTGCAGGCGACATCACCAATTTCAAGGGCCGCCAAGAGGCCCAGCGTGTGCTTTCAAAGATACGCTGCTTTAACGAAAACGTATTTGCGGTACCAGGCAACTGCGATCTGCCTGGCGTCGATGAGTACATGCGAAGCGAGGGAATAAACCTTAACTGCAACCGCATCGATTCTGGCGGTGTAACCTTTACCGGACTGGGCAGTTTGCTTCCATGCTCACGCCATGGCAACGATGATACCGCTGAATCAGACTCCCAGACCTGTATCGAACACATAGCAGCGATGACGGCTGACAGTAAAACGGTTGTATTCGTATCGCACAAGCCGGCCTGCGATACGAAAGTGGACCGCATCGGCGGCGGACACTACAGCGGAAGCATGGCTGTTCGCTTCTTTATCGAATCATATCAGCCTGCCCTTGCGGTATCAGGCCATATCCACGAGGCAGCGGGGACCGACAGGATCGGCAAAACAACTCTGGTCAACCCCGGTTCGCTGAGAGAAGGTTCGTATGCTCATATTGAACTGAACGGCGAGACGGTCAAAACGGATATCCGATTTGCCGGTTAGAAAAGGTTATTGCCCAATCAGACCTTCCGGCAAGTCTGGATAGAGCATTCCAGTAAGAAGGCTTCTGCTGTACTTGTTCCAGAGCATGTCGCCGCTGAGCAAGCCGTCTTTTTTGGTAAGCTCGACTGTTATGGTTGGAATGCCCAGAGTTTCACCAGCATACGCTCCAAGCGAACCTGGTCTCGATCCGAGTTTCTTGACCGGCAGGTCGCAGCAGCTTGCCATAGCGGTGGCGATCTGACCGCCGGGACCGTCATAATCGATACAGTTGAGCGGCTGATGGTATACAATTATGAGGCGGGGCCTATAGAATTCTATCAGATCGCGTATGTTCTTTGATTCCGGTTCGGAAAGTGCAGCGAAACCGTTTTGCTTGTTGTTGAGCCTGTTGTCAGCCTGGAAATTTCGATTAAGGTCCACGCCGTTGGCGTTGAAACGCTGATTCAGCGCGAATCCATCAGGGTTGACCATGGGCATCATGATCGCCTTTTTGCCGTTAAGCAGATCGGGGTTTTTCTCAAGGTAACCGATCATCCGGTTGACGATAGGAGTGCCTGCATATTCATCGCCGTGTATCGTAGCAAGAACCAGTACAACATCGGAACCTGTTCCCAGTTCGGTATAGTTTATCGGTCGGTTCTGCACGGATCGGCCGATAGTGTATTCGTTTACAGCCAGTTCTTCGGCTGGAGCCTTCTGAGGAGACTGACAGCCGCAAAGCATGACAGATAACAATACGGTAAACAGCAATACACTTATTGAACAATGACGAAACATTCTTAGGTCCCTTATCCTGGATAATACAGTAAATTGTGCAAATCGAGCGGTTAATTTATTTTCGCGTTCAATCCCTTGATGAGTCCCTTCAAAACCTTCTCGGCAATGTCAGCAAGTTCGGGTTCCGGCCTGTCGGATTTGATCATGTCTCGTAAAATACTTCTTGCCTGATCGCCATGAGGGATGATCTTTTTCTCTGTGCCCTCAGCATCGGCAAGTTCGCCGTCAGCCATTTGCCTTAAATATATGACAATATACTTTACCAGATCCCTGTCGCTGATCGGATCGACAACGCTGGTATCAACATCCTGACCGAGAACCGTTTCCTGCAAAATATTCGTGGTGATCGCGAATGTCTGCATCTTAAGTCTCTGAAACCTTGCTTCCTCTTCGGGATCGATAGGAGCAAGTCTTAGTTCTTCTTCATCTTCAGATTTGGGCAGAGGTATATAGCACTTGCGGTCACAGTTTGGACACTTGCCCCATTTACCTCCGGAAGTATCAGGAGCAACGATCTTCTTTTTGCAGCGTTCACAGTGGAAGGATATACTCATTCCCAGCCCTTTCTAAATAAATGTCTGACTATCTCTCCTATATAGCATCGACTAACTTAGTGTTTCATCCTAAAAAAACCGACTATTTAGAGCACTTTAATCTTTTCTGCTCCGCTTTATGCCGTCGAGAGGACAAGGCTGGCAAAGAAGAGTACGCAGCAATATTGAAATATTGCGAGTAATTCTGATGCCGCCAGCCAAAGCCGCAACAGGCAAAAAGCGAGCACGAAAAATTAAATTGCTCTAGTACCAACTTCGGTGATAACTTCATCTTTTCGTGTTTCGACCACGACATCAGTGGTTATTCCGCCTCTTGGCGAGAATCTGGAAGTAACCCGCATCCATCTTGGCTTACAAGCACCTGCAAGGTCATCGAGAATGTCGTTGGTCAGACTCTCGTAAAAAATGCCCTTGTTGCGATAGCTCTGCATGTAGAACTTCAGGCTTTTCAGCTCAATGCACTTTTCGTCCGGGATGTATTCAACTTTGATAGTACCAAAGTCCGGCTGTCCCGTCATCGGGCAAACGCTGGTAAACTCAGGACAGTCAATCGTGATCGTATAGTCGCGGCCCGGCCTGGGGTTGTCAAACAGTTCCAATTCTTCAGTCATTTATTGCCCTTCTGCTCAAAATCGTTATACTAACGCTGGCATGATACCAAAAAATGAATATTTTGCAAGAGATTGACCATGAAACGTAACAACAAAAAAGCAATAATCCTGCTAAGCGGAGGCCTGGACTCGGCAACAACGCTTGCTATTGCCCTGAAAATGGGTTTTCATTGCTATGCCATGACATTTCGCTATGGACAGAGACATAATATCGAGATCGACTCATCCAGACGAATCGCCCAAAAAATGGGCGTTATTGAGCACCGGATCATCGATATTGACCTTGCCCAGTTCGGCGGATCGGCTCTTACGGATAATTCGATCAATGTACCCATGGACAGGGCAGTTTCTGGAAAGTTCAATGACATTCCGGTAACGTATGTCCCGGCAAGAAATACGATCTTTCTTAGCTATGCCCTTGCCTGGGCTGAAGTTATGGGACTTTTCGATATTTTTATCGGTGTCAACTCCACCGATTACAGCGGATATCCCGACTGCAGAAGTGAATTTGTCGCAGCTTTTGAGAATATGGCCAACCTTGCGACTGCTGCAACGGTCGAAGGCAAGGGCAAGTACACCATCCACACACCTATTATCAACATGACCAAGGCCCAGATAATCCTTAAAGGCATTGAGATCGGTGTCGATTATTCTCTAACGCACAGCTGCTACTGTCCTGCCGAGAACAACAGGCCTTGCGGTCACTGCGATTCGTGCCAGCTAAGACTAAAAGGATTTGCCGAGGCGGGATTGCCCGACCCGGTTAAATATGCCGACTGATGAAAAGGGACACTAAGTGATCATAAACGAAATATTCTATTCGCTACAGGGCGAAGGCGCCCTTGCCGGTGTGCCGAGCGTATTTATCAGGCTTGCCGGGTGTCCGCTGCGATGCAAATGGTGCGATACCAAATACGCATGGCCGCCCGATTCCGGCAGGGAACACACTGTCGGACAGATTCTAAGTGAGATCGAACAATACCCGACCGACCATGTTGTAGTTACCGGTGGTGAACCTATAACCAACTGCGAACTGCCGGTTCTATTGAACGGTCTTTCGGATGCGAACAAGCACATTACCATAGAAACGAGCGGCATTGCTTTTGTAACATCGTTGCCATGCGACCTGATGAGTATTAGCCCAAAGCTGTCGAATTCCACACCAGGCGATCCCGCTCTGGCCGATGAGCATGAAGAAAGCCGTTACAACAAAACTGCACTACAGCAACTGATAAACACATACGACTATCAGCTCAAGTTCGTGGTAGACGCACCAACTGACCTCGATGAGATAGCACAGAGCATCGGCGAACTTGAAAACATAAATCCATACAAAATCTATCTAATGCCCCAGGCAACAACGATACAGGAATATCTTTCGAAATCACAGATGGTTGCGGCAATCTGCAAACAAACGGGATTTGCAATGTCACAGAGATTGCAGGTAATGCTCTGGAACAGCCAGAAGGGTAAATAAACAAGCCATACTTTAAGGCTCCTGGTTCAATCCCAACTACTGAGCCTGAAATACAAAAATATCACAACGCAGATACCAACAAGGCTAAGGTATAAAACAATGGAAGTATTGAGGCACAAACCAACCGGAAGAACAACGGCGGTCAGGAACAACAACAGGTATTTATAAATGCGTTTTTTTGAGGCATCCTGTTGGAAACCGGCAGCGAGCACAAGTCTTTTCATTTCTAACTCGTCCAGCGATGAAATAAGCTCGTCATATTTCTGGCGGCTTATCTTTCCTTCATCGAGCCGCTGTTTTAGTTTCTGCTGGCTGGTTGGTTCCATTTTGTTCCTGATATTAACTCAACAAAGCGTTGCCGATGAGCACATAATAGCATTTAAACCTCACAAATCAAACTCTTTTTGATCGGAGAAATACAAAAGCAAATGAGCGGTAAGATAGTACTTGGCATGACTGGCAATTATGGTAAAATGCCCGGACATATCGAAAGGTTGGAGTCTTAACTTTTAAGGAGAAGCCATGAGAATCAAATACGGCATATTGTACATCGTTAAGCCTTACGAGCGCGGAATCGTCGAACTGCTTGGTCGGTACAGAAAGTATATCGGACCGGGGCTGCATTTTCAGCTGCCTTTTCTTGAGATGACAAGAATACGTGACGTGCGTGAGCATACGATGGATATCCATCCGCAGGAGGTTATCACCAAGGATAATGTTGAGATCAGGGTTGACGGTCTTATCTGGGTAAGGCCCGGGTATGAGGAAGACTGCATCAAGCGTACCTTTTATAACATCGACAACTGGAAGATCGCGGTGATGCAGCTTGCACAAACAAATCTGCGTCAGGAATTTGGGCATCTGACGCTTGACGATAGCCTTGTCGCGCGTGAGAGGATCAATCATAACCTGCAAATGGCACTGGACAAGACTACAGATGAGTGGGGGCTGAAGGTTACCAAAGTCGAGATCAAGCTGATCGACCCGCCGATAGATATCAAAACCGCAATGCACAAACAGAAAACCGCTGAGCAGGAAAGACGCGCGATGAAACTTCTGGCGACCGGAAGGTTTGAAGCAGCCGAACAGGATAAGCTGGCATCGATACAGATAGCAGAGGGTAAACGTGAAGCGGAAATTAAGATCGCCGAAGGTAAGGCAAAAGCGATCGAACTGGTGAACCAGGCTGCCGAGAAATATTTCAAGGGCAATGCGCAGGAGCTTAAGAAGCTCGAAGTTACAGAGTCATGTCTTGCAGAGAACAGCAAAGTAGTACTGACCGACAAGGGAATATCGCCGCATATTATCCTTGGCGATATTCCGGTCAAAGCAAAATCAGATTAGTCGGCCAATTATAAAGAGAATGAATTATGAATAATGAAATTGCGCGTGATCTTGGCGAGCAGCCGGTTGCCGAGATCATGCAAAAAGCAAATCTTGACAGGCACGATGTTGTCGCCGCCTCACCGGATCAGATCACACATAAAATGGTTGCCCGTGCGTGCAAGGGACGCAGGCTGACCGACAATTCCAAACGCAAAATACTAAGAGCGATCAACGCTGCGACAGAAAAAGAATTCGCGATGAGGGACCTGTTCAACTATTGAACCCTATGTATTTTGCCGTGGTTTGATATTTTTCCAAAATTTTCTGCAATATGACACCCTGGCGATGCGTTTTAAAATATGTCACTGTCATATACGCTGTAAGTGCGCATATTGCGACAAAAACTGCGATTTGGAGGAAGCGGTTCAATAGTAATCGATCGGCCCGGCTCGGGATCAAGGTGTGTGAAAACGGTATTTATTCAGAAAGGTGTGTCAATGGAAAAGTCAGCATTTCGTGGAATCTCAAGATCAATTGTGCTTGTCTGCATGTTGTTTGTATGTGCGGCAGCGGGTATGGCGTCAGCCGAAACAAAAGCTCTGGGCAAATGGGAAGTAACCATCAAATTCAATGAACGTGAAATGGTCACTACACTGAGCATTACTCAGGGTAAGGGTGGTGCGTATGCTGCCGCATGGGAGCGAAAACGTCGAGAAGGAGAACAGAGACGAGGAGAAACCAATATCACCGATGTGAAAGTTGAAGGCAATAAGATCAGCTTCACTATGACCAGCAAGTACGGCGAAAATGAGTGGACGTCCAGTTATGCAGGCACTATCGAAGGGGATAAACTGACGGGCAAACTCACCAGTGAACGCGGTGAGATCGATGCCAACGGAGTCCGGGTCAAACCAGCTGTGTTTGGTAACTGGGAATTCACCAGTCAGGGCCGGGGCGGCGGATCGAGAACGCGTCTGCTCGTGCTGAAAGAAGATATGACGGGCACATACCAGATGCGCGACAGCGATGTCGCAATCAAAGATTTTAAAGTGGATGGCAACGCGGTATCGTTCAAGATCGATATGTCCTATGGTCAGAACTCGTTTACTATGGAGTATAAGGGCAAGCTCACGGGCGAAGAACTTAAGGGTGAATGGATAACTCCACGCGGCAGCCGTGAAGCTGTCGGTAAACGTGCAGGCACAACAATTGTGGTAAACGCAGAAGAGGCGGCTGCCGGTCTGGAAAAGATGATAGCCGAGGCAAAAAAAACCGGCACTATCAAAGAAATCGATAACGCTGTCGCGATCATCGAAGCTGCAACAAGGTCAATGGACAAGATGGAACTGTTTGCCAAGTTGGATACATTGCAGAGCTATCGCAAAGATGTTGTGCTGCCAAGTCCTAAGAAAGCTCTTACAGACAGCGACAAGCTGGACTGGGCGATATTGAACTTCCAGGTACGACAGCTGAGAAATATTCCAGCAGAACAGGTCAAGGCCCATCCTGCCGCTGCGGAGTTTCCCGGTGCGATTGATGACGACGTTAAACGGATCAAAAGGAAAGTTACGATAACAACCGACAGGCCTGGCTGGAGAAACCGCGGGATATATGGCCAGACTGACAGAAAAGACATGCAGAGCACCGGACTCTATGCCGCACCGGGAGAGCTTATCACCGTGACAGTTCCAACCGAAGCTGCCGCAGCCGGGCTCAATGTTCGCATCGGAGTTCATCGCGACACACTGTGGGGCAAAAAAAGCCTAAAGCGAGCTCCGGAAATTTGCAGAGTGTTTGACATAACCAGCGAAACCACAATGGCTGCAAACGCATTCGGCGGACCGATCTATATTGACACACCGCACGACTGTGCTCTGGGCAAGTTTAAAGTAAAGATTGAAAACGCGGTCGCCATGCCAAGATACATCGCAGGCAAAACCAAACCTAAGCAGTGGCTTAAAATCCGTAACAACCCGGCACCATGGGCAGAGTTCGAAACGGATAAGGTTGTCTTTACGCTGGCATCGGAACATGTTCGCAGCATCGACGATCCAACCGAAATAGTAAAGTTCTGGGACGGCGTAATGGATTCGTGCGCTGATCTTTTGGGCAAGAAACATGACAGGAAAAGAGCCGAGAGATTCGCCACCGACATTCAGATAAGCGCTGGCTATATGCACTCCGGCTACCCGTTGATGGCGGGACTGGACATCGGCAGCACAATGCTGGACATCGACCGCATCAAGAAAAACGGACACGGCGGAGTTTGGGGACTGTTCCATGAGATAGGACACAACCACCAGAACTCACTGTGGGTGTACCGCGGAACGACAGAGGTGACGGTAAATCTGTTTTCGCTGTATGTGTTCGAGAAGATGTGCGGACTGTATCCAAAGGACAAGGTACACTCCGGTGCATTGCCTGAGAACAGAGAAAAAAGTCTTAAAAAATATCTCGCCGAAGGAGCGAAGTTCGACAAGTGGCAAAGCAATCCTTTCCTGGCACTGTACATGTACTCAATGATCCAGGAGGAATTTGGCTGGGAACCGATGTCAAAAGTGTTCAAAGAATATCGCGAAGAAAGCAAAGAGAATCTGCCGAAGAACGACGACCAGAAGCGTGATCAGTGGATGGTCAGACTAAGCAAGGCAACAGGTAAAAACCTCGGCCCGTTCTTTGACGCATGGGGCGTGCCCGTTTCGGACGACGCAAAGCAGCAGGTTGCAAGTTTACCAAAGTGGATGCCCAAAGATTTCCCCGAAGTAAAGGTACCCGCCAAATAATCCGTATAACCATTTCTAAATAACTGATGAGGCCGACAGCGGAAGATACTGCTGTCGGCCTCTATATTTGATCACAGTCACGAACAAAAATGTGACAAACTGTTAATTACTGCATCTAAAATCCGGGCCGAATATCAATCAGGATGTTTCAATATCCGGTGTCGGTGTTTCCGGCACGTTTACAGGCGGTGCCGGGATCGGCATTTCAATCACACGCATTGACCTCCATTTGCCGTTAATGAAACGGAAGAAATATATAATCGCAAGAACTAATACATACAGCGTTGATAATGACCAGATAGTATAGACGCCGTAGCCAAACTTAACCGCGTACCACGCGGGAACTGCCATTGTCGCATAACAAAGTACCGTTGATGTTATCATTACGTAGCGAGTATCGCCTGCCCCTTTAAGAGCCGACGAGAACATCATGTTGGCGGTATTAAAAATGGCATGAACAGCGATAAAGATCAGCAGTATTCTGATAGTCGGCACTGCCGCTGAAAATGCCTCGGCATTCGATGACGAAGCAAACGGTTTCATGAAGATGTCAGGGATGGTCACATAACCGATCGCCAGGACCGACATATAGGCCAAAGTCATAATAAACGCCGACCATGTGCTTCGTTGCGCATAATCCGGGTCGTTCTGTCCCAGCCCTCGTCCTACAAGTGTCGAAACCGCCATCGCGAAACCGATCATTGGCATAAACGACAGGGAATTAATCTGCATGGCGACGGTTGTAGCGTTCATCGCGACTTCTCCGATCTGACCGGCCAGAGCTACGAACAACGCCCAGCAGATCATCGTCAGGAAAAAGTGCAAACCGTTAGGAAGACCAAAACGAAGGATCCGCCAAAGCAGAGGCAGGTCAGGACGCAGGCCGGACAGGGTAGAATACTTTTTACGGTAAACCGGCGACAGATAAAAGTACAGGTACAGGACGACTCCGATTATTGAGCTTATCACCGTTGCCCACGCGGCCCCGGAAACTCCCATCTGCGGAAATCCATACTTGCCGTAGATCATGCAATAGTCCAGCAGCACATTGAGCGATGTATAACTCAAAGTCACATACATAACAAGTTTTGTCCTGCCTCGGCCCGTAAAAAAATTAGAGATCGCGATCGCGATCAGGCTCGGTGCGGCATTGAAGCAAATTATGTTGAAATATTCAACTTCATATTTCTGAATGTCGGGAGCATGACCGATAAGCACAAATAAACGTTCTGAAAAGGGTATCAGCAATACCATTACAATGCCTGCAAGAATCGCGATGAAAACGCCCTGCCAGATGGCGTGGCCTATACGGTGATCCTGCTTTGCACCGGAGTACTGGGCAACAAATGTATTAACGTACGAAATCGTCCCCTGAAAAAGGCTCACTACAGTAAAAGCGATTATGCCTGCCTGCATCGCTGACGACATCGCAAGCGGATCGAAGCGGGCCAGGAACGCACGGTCAGTGAACATCTGCAAACCATGCGCGCCGGTAGACAATATCAGCGGGACAGCAATCTGCAATATCTCACGAAATCCGCCAGGTGCGTTCCAGTTTTTCTTTAATGCCGAAATCATACCAATCCTACTTGTAAAATGCGATCTGATGCGTGGGTAAAAGCCTATGTAAAACTTTATGCTTTTCAACGCGGACTTTTATTACCCCAAAGGGTATCGTCAGGGAAATGTAACAGAAATCAGGATAATACACAAGATAGTATTGGCACAGCTATTTTATGCCGATAAAATAAATTATCGGAAGTGATTTTAACGTCAAAATGAACTGACAAACCGTTTTTTTGGTGATATTCGCACTAATATGAAGATAGAGAGAACTCACAAGTATATTCTGACCGCCCTTTTGGTATACTGGCCGGCGATGTTTATCGTTACGCACATGAAGGTGCCGGCGTTCGTAGGCAAAATGAAAATGAGCGATGACGTAATGCACTTTGTCGCTTATATGGTGCTGGCCGTCCTTGCCTGGATTGCTGTCAGTGACGGTAAGAAAGTAGACTGGAAACAGGCAAAAGTCTGGTATCTTTTGGCAGTTATCGTCTGCTATGGAGCTTTAGACGAATGGCTGCAGGGTTTCGTAAACCGACAGCCGCAGGTTAGTGACTTCATCGCTGATCTGTGCGGCGCGGTAGCGGCACTTGTGGTACTTTCAATATTCAGCTTCTGGATAGCAGTACTCGTGGTAACAACAGTTGTGATATTCTGCATGACAAATCTTTCTCATGGAACACTGATCTGCGGAAATGAATTAATAAACACTGCGTTCTACTTTTTATCTTATACTTTTATTACTCTGGTGTGGGTACAATATGTAAGTCACTTGGCCTTTCCGGAAAGAGATAAACGGCTATGGTATGCCGCGACTCTGGCAGTTCCGCTGGGGCTTCTGGCAGTCATAAATGGTATATCACCATTGTTTTCAAGCAGCTTTTCATATTTCGAATGCGCAACATCGCTAAGCGGTATACTCGCTGCCGTACTCGTATCGGATATTATCACCAGAATGACATGCAAACGTAATATCCAAAAAGCGGATCAACTCCACTGACAGCTATGCGATGACATGTCCATAGAATAATCCTCGACAGGCTCATCGTAATCGTCGAACCATGCCGCATCGGGATTTAGTCTGAATGCGAGCAACCTACAGCTGTTCTCTTCTTCCTGAGCACGATGGTATCTGAAATATATCAACTCATCGGTTTTGCCGATTATCTCGATCTTGCCTGTAGAATGTGACATTACAAACTTGAAACGCTTTGCCAGACCTGACACCTGTTGTTTGGCCAATTGGACAATATCAAAAGCTTCTTCTACGGGAACGATGTATGCTTCATTGCCGATGGTTGGCCTGCACTGGAAAATATAATATGGAGCAGCTCCGGCAAAAGAAACCTTTCTTAGCAGTTCGGCCAGAACATCCGGATTGTCGTTTACACCTCGAATCAAAGGACACTGGTTGGTAATGATGGCGCCAGCTTTTTGCATCATGGTTATTGCCTTTGCGGCAACGTCGGTCAGTTCCCGCGGATGCGAAAAATGAGTCATTATGTAAATCTTTTTTTGAGGAAGCGAGTACTTTTCGATCATTTCTAAAAAAGACTCGTCTTCAATTATCATATACGGATTAAATACCGGAACCTTGGAACCGATGCGTATTATTTCGACGTGTTCGATGTCTCTTAAAGCACTTACTATCTCGGTAAGCCTGTCGGTCGCCAGACATAGAGGGTCTCCGCCTGTCAAAAGAACATTAGTTATCTCGGTGTGTTCCTTGATATATTCGATGACAGCGCTAATATCTTTTACTCTTTCATCACTGGAACCCTGAAAGACCCTCTTTCTGAAACAATATCGGCAA
This sequence comes from Anaerohalosphaeraceae bacterium, assembly GCA_030641315.1. Classification (GTDB taxonomy): domain Bacteria; phylum Planctomycetota; class Phycisphaerae; order Sedimentisphaerales; family Anaerohalosphaeraceae; genus DAOWHR01. Next base: position 15,626 of record DAOWHR010000344.1, read on the forward strand.
ATACCGTCGCATGTATCGCTTACGATCATCAGTGCAGTCGAACCATATTTATGCTCCAGGCCAGGCAAAACAGTAAATGCCTGTTCATTTGAAGGATCGAAACTGCCGCCCATTTCAAGTTCCCGCCGATGCGGTATAATGATCCGCCTGATCGGATCCTCGGGATCGTCCCAGTCGATAAGCGACATGTAGTAATCATTTGTTTTAAACACAAATTTTTCCGCTACAGGCCCGAGAGTTCGTTTTTCCTGATCGCTTAATTTATCTATTTGATCAAGCCGTGTTATGTATCTTACTTTATTTGCCATCTTTCCTTTCAACCACTTTCCATATTATCTTTACTTCTGGTATATTCGGTTTCGGAGTATTTCTTCTCGTAAACACTCTGTTTGCCGAGTACCTGACCGATAGTCGCAAATAGTATTTTAATGTCCATCATAAAAGTTGCGTTATCTACATATTCTGCATCGAGAGCCTGCTTCGCCTCTCTTGTAAGATGCCCACGCCCCGAGATCTGGGCCAGACCTGTCAAACCAGGTTTTACGAGCAATCTTCTTTTTTGCGTGTCATCCCATTCTTCCATCTGGGAAATGTACAGCGGCCTTGGACCTACAAGGGTCATACTACCATATAATACGTTAAAAAGCTGCGGAAGTTCGTCAAGAGATCGCTCCCTAAGTATCTTCCCTATCCCCGTCAGCCTTGGGTCATCTCCGGTTTTGGGGCTTGCACCAAATGGGGCCGCATCCCTTCGCATGGTGCGAAACTTGAGCATGGTAAACGGAACTCCATCCTTTCCGGCCCGAGTTTGAGCAAAAATAGCTCGCCCTTTACTTGAACACCTGATAGCGACTGAAATCACTATCATTGGCAGAAAAAACAACAAAACCGCCGGTATTACAGCACAAATATCCAATAAACGTTTCAAAAAAGGGTACATAGCATCGCTCCATTTCGATAACTGCCTTTCGTTACCGTTTACCCCTCCTGTTATGTTGAACACTGATACTACCGCATCGTAGAGTTTATGTCAACAATCATGTTTGTTTGTAAAGCAATTGACATATTTTGCCGATTAACATTCATTATGTAAGACTCTATTATTACTAAATTTATGGGCCATAGAATGACAAGCAAAAAAGCTGGCCGCTCCAGTGTGATTACAGTGATGTTTACCTGTATAGGCCGACGTGTTTCACTTATGAAGAGTTTCAGCAGGAGTATCAGGAAAATTGGATACAAACCCTGCATTATTGGAACTGATATCACAGAAATGAGTTCTGCACTTCAATTATGCGACAAACGCCATCTGGTTAGATCAGTCGACAAGTCGGGGTACCTTCAGGATATTCTCAATATTGTCAAAACAGACAAGGTCGATCTGATCGTTCCGACTGTCGATCTGGACCTGAAGCTTCTTGCCGCAAACAAACATAAATTCGAAAAACTCAGCTGCAAGGTATTGATCAGCTCTCCTGAAGTGATCGATATCTGTCAGGACAAACGAAAAACTTTTAAATTTCTAAATAAAAAC
>DAOWHR010000001.1 GCA_030641315.1 Anaerohalosphaeraceae bacterium
AATCCTCATCTTATCGATCTTTCCATTCGGTCAGAAACCAAACCAAAAAAGAGACGCAAACGACGAAGCAAACCGGATCGTCTCAAAACTACAGGATGGCAAGCACATCTTCTTCCTCGACATGACACAACAATTCCTAAATCCGGACCGGACAATGGAAAAAGAGATCATGCCCGATTTCCTCCACCCGTCACCAAAAGGATACCGGATCTGGGCCCAGGCAATGGAACCAACACTGGCAAAACTACTAGGCGACAAACCAGTAAATTAATCAGTTAACACAGGAGATGGTTATGGGTACCAAGGCAAGAACTTCATTCTTTACTGTAATGCTATTACTGTTAATTATTGCCCCAGGATGCACAGAAACTAATTCTGCATCGTGGCAAAAAACTACCGCTATCAATAATGTTAAAACTAATATGCTTCCCGCAACATGGACGCTCGACAAATACCCCAACGCTCCTACTTTCACACCAAATTCCAAAGTAACGATCCTTGACACCGATGGCCCCGGCGTCGTTACTCTGTTTCATGTCTCTGACTACGCATTTGGTGACGACAGCAAACTAATCCTCCGAATCTGGTACGATAACGAAAAAATACCTTCGATAGAAATGCCCTTGATGGATTTTATTGCTGACATCGAATCTGCGACAAAACCTTACAGCACGATCTACTTTTCGCACGTTCGCCAATCTCACAATTTCCGCCTCCCGATACCGTTTCGTAACCACATAAAAGTCGAAGTTGAAAACCCAACCGCAAGCAACTTCCTGGGCTATATGGATATTCAGTGGGACCGCGTTAAAAGAATCCCAAAAACTTCCGGCTACCTCAGAGTATCATACAAAAACGGCAGCTTTCAGTTCCCGCACGAGGATCTGATCCTGTGCGACATCAACGCACCAGGCACGATCGTCGCCCACTGGCTCCAACTCGAAGGTGACCACAAATCATGCGCAAACGGCCAGGGAATATGTGAAGGCAACCACGAAATATACCTCGATGACGATACGGAACCAAGTTACGAAAGCCAGGGAGCCGAAGACTTCTACGGCCATTCATGGGGCTTCAGCGATGTCGAATCCGATTTCTATTGTGCCATCGTTCGTCACGAATCTACTCCAAAAGGCGGTAGCCTCGTAGCAATGGTCCGCGCACGAGAAAACGACAAAATAACGTTCCGGAAGTCATGCAAAATTCTTTACACTTACAAGCACGACCTCGGACCTGCCTACAACCACAACACAGGCAAAGGAAAAGCACCTGCCCTCACTCCGTTCGTAGATGGAAAGAGCATAAAAGCACCATACCGAAGCTGCATATATTATTACTCGAATAAGTGATAACTAAATAGAAAACAAGCTGTATCAGGGAGAACAAAATGGCAACCCAAACAAGAAGACAGTTCATAAGAAACATCGCATTAACAACTGCTGGCCTGACCCTTTCAACACCATTTCCAGGCTGCGCAAACTCAGCACAGACTTCTAAATCAAAAACAAAACACCCAAATGTCATTCTTATCATAACCGACGATCAGGGTTATGGCGACCTCGCCTGCCACGGCAACAAGATCATTAAAACTCCAAACATGGACTCTCTGTACGCCCAGAGTACCAGGCTGACTAACTTTCATGTCGGACCAACCTGCGCCCCGACAAGAGCGGCACTAATGACCGGCCGATACTGCAACAGAACTGGAGTCTGGCACACCGTCATGGGACGATCCATGCTCCGAAAAGATGAAACTACAATCGCAAACGTATTTACAGACACCGGCTACAAAACAGCCTTCTTCGGCAAATGGCACCTCGGCGACAATTACCCATTCCGCCCGCAGGACAGAGGCTTCCAGGAAGTACTCGCACACGGCGGCGGAGGCATCACACAGGCACCCGACCACTGGAATAACGACTACTTCGACGACACATACTTCCACAACGGCACCCATAAAAAATGCACCGGCTACTGCACTGACGTCTGGTTTGAAAACGCAATTAAATTCATCGAACAAAACAAAAATCGCCCATTCTTCTGTTACCTTGCAACAAACGCACCGCACGGCCCGTTTAACGTACCACAAAAATACATCGATATGTACAAAGACAATCCACTCGTTCCAAATCCAAACTTCTATGGCATGATCACTAATATCGATGACAACCTCGGCCTACTCGATAAAAAACTCGAACAGCTTGGCCTGAAGGACAATACGATACTGATTTTCATGACAGATAACGGCACCGCAGCGGGCTTCAGAAACAACAAAGGCTTCAACGCCAACATGCGAGGAACTAAAGGCAGCGAATACGACGGAGGCCACCGCGTTCCGTTCTTCATCCGATACCCCAATGGAAACATCAAACCAGCAAAAGACATCGATCGAATCACAGCACACATCGACATCATGCCGACTCTAATGGACCTTTGCAAACTAACACCAATAGCAAAACCTGCCTTGGATGGAACAAGTTTGAAACCTCTTCTTACCGATATGAAGCAGT
>DAOWHR010000205.1 GCA_030641315.1 Anaerohalosphaeraceae bacterium
AACGAAAAGGGTATGCACGCCGAGGTTGTTAACGGCATGAACGCGCTGGCGGTTCAGGATGCTGTAAAACGAGCGGCTGATATCTGCCGGAGCGGGGACGGACCTGTTCTGCTTGAGGTTATGACTTACAGATATATGGGCCATTCGCTTAGCGACCAGAGCCTTTACAGAAATGAAGAAGAGATCGATCTGTGGAAGTGCCAGGATGCTATCGGCCTGATGAAGCAGGAACTTGTACAGGCAGGCGTTGCGGATCCTTCTGAGCTTGAAAAGATCGAAAAAGAAATATATCAGCAGATGGAAGACATTACTATCGCTGCTGCAAAGAGCGAATTCCCTGATCCGTCAACTATCTATGAAGGTCTTTTCTCTGACAGCACCACCGATGTCGTTGACGCAAAATACACAACGACGGACTACAATAAAGAATTGGTTAAAGACGACCGTGACGGCAAGGGCAGAATGCCTTACCGCCGTGCTATCGCCGAAGCGATGACCGAAGAAATGATCCGCGACAAGAGAGTTGTGTTCTACGGTGAAGATGTTGCCGAACATGGCGGGGCATTTGCCGCGACTCGCGGACTATACGAAACATTCGGCCGCAAGCGTGTATTTAATTCACCCATATCCGAAGTCGCTATCTGCGGATCGGCTGTCGGCATGGCAATGACAGGAATGAGGCCGGTTGTCGAGCTTATGTATATTGACTTTATCCTGATGAGTATGGACCAGCTGGGCAACCAGGCGGCAAAGAACAAATATATGTTCGGTGGTAAGGCGAAGGTTCCAATGGTTTGCAGGACAGCTATCGGCGGCGGTAAGGGATACGCGGGCCAGCACTCGCAGAGTCTTGAGGCAATCGCAACGCAGATCCCTGGTTTGAAAGTTGTCGCACCTTCAACCTCCGGTGACGCTAAGGGCCTGCTCAAGACGGCTATACGTGATGACAATCCGGTTATCTTCCTTGAGCATCAGTTGCTCTACGGCGACCGTGATGTGGTGCCCGCAGGTGATTATCTGGTGCCGTTCGGCAAAGCAGCAACCCGCCGTGAAGGAACGGACGTTTCGATATTCTCATATTCATACATGGCAAAGGTTTCAGAGCAGGCCGCCGAATTACTGGCTGACAAGGGCGTTTCGGCAGAGGTTATCGATCTTCGTTCACTCGTCCCGCTCGATACTGACGCGATCATCGAATCCGTTAAGAAGACCAACTATGCAGCAATCGTTTCACAGGCTCCGGGAAAGGGCTGCTACGGTGAGCATATCGCGTTTGAGATTCAGAAATTCGCTTTCGATCATCTTGACGCACCGGTTGAGCTTATTGCAGCACATGAGTGTCCTCCTCCGATGGCACCGACTCTCGAAGAAGAGTTCATGCCGAACGCGAAGAAGATCTGTGATCGCATATTGGCGATGCTGGGCAAATAGCACCTGTCGAATATGTCTTATGAATCGAGTTATATTATTTCAAGGGAGTAACAGAGATGGCCCTGGAGTTAAAAATACCAATACCCGATCAGACCACTGAAGAGGTTCGGATCGTTGAATGGAAAATAAATGAAGGCGATATGGTCAAACACGGCCAGGTCGTCCTTGAGATCGAGACAGACAAAGCTGTCATGGAAGTGGAGTCGCCCGGTGACGGCACACTTTTGAAAGCGTTGGTGGAAGTCGATGATATGATCCCGGTGGGACAGGTTATCGGTTTTATCGGTGAGATCGGCGAGGAATTGCCTGTTGGTGATGCACCTGCTGCTGCCGTAACTGAAACAGACAAGCCCGCTCAGACAACTAAAACTCCGTCTGCTCCGGTACCTGCCGGAGTGACCGAGGTCAAGATACCCATCGCAGACCAGACGACAGAAGAAGTACGCATCGTAAGCTGGTCGAAAGAGGTCGGCGATGCAGTCAAACGCGGCGAAGTTGTTCTTGAGATCGAAACCGACAAAGCGGTAATGGAAGTCGAGTCACCGGCAGACGGTACTTTGCTGGGTCAGTTTGTTGCGGTTGACGATATGGTTCCTGTTGGGCAGGTTATCGCAATGGTTGGCCCGGCTGGAGTGGTCGTTTCAGACGCACCGAAACAAACTGCTGCTCCGTCTGCTCCGGTTCAGACAGCACCGTCAAAAACCGTTAAAGCGACTCCGCTTGCAAGAAAGATCGCTGCAAAAACAGGCATTAATCTTGACAGTGTAGCTGGCTCCGGTCATGCCGGCAAAGTCGTTCGTAATGATGTTGAGTCTTACACACCGGCTGGCCAAACTCCCGGCGGCAGGTTGTTAGCTTCTCCAAACGCCAAACGTCTTGCGTCAGAGCTTGGAGTTGACATCGCTCTGGTAACAGGCACAGGTCCCAATGGCCGTATCCTCGGCCCTGATGTAACGCAATATGCTCAGACCGCTCCAACAGCAGCCGTGGCTACTGCGGCAGCGGGTCAGCCGCAGCCGGGCACAGAGACAATGCTTACGAAGATGCGCCGTGCTATCGGCATTAACCTGCAGACGAGTTTCCGCGATACGCCTCACTTCAACGTTACAATGTCGATTGACATGACAAGGGCGATGGCATTCCGTACGAAGCTGAACGAAGGCAAACAAAAGAAGGATAAGGTTTCGGTTAACGATCTTGTACTGACAGCTTGCGCGAGAGGATTGAAGCAGTTCCCTGCAATGAACAGCAGGTTTGCAGATGACCGCATCCAGTACATGTCGGAAATAAACATCGGCGTTGCGACAACCGTTGAAACCGGTCTGATCGTTCCAGTTGTTACCAACACCGATACGCTCAG
>DAOWHR010000168.1 GCA_030641315.1 Anaerohalosphaeraceae bacterium
ACGAAGTGATCTACGGAGATTTCTGGCCATGGCCGCAGGGACCGGACGGCTCGGGCAAAGCACTGCAAAGAATTTCAACATCGCCAACGCAATCGGGCAGCGACCCACAGAACTGGCAGGAAGTAAACCCTAACTGAAACTGGAAAACCAACACTTTGTTTAAGTAAATACACAGGGGCAAATCAGCTTTAGTTATAATTAGAGCACTTGGACTTTTTATGTATCGACTTAGGCCGTTATGAGGACGAGTCTGACAAGGCGAAAAACGCAGCCAATGCTATTCATTGTCGAGTATTTTCAACGTAGTCAGACGAAGCCGCAATAGGCATAAGCGATACACTAAAAATCCAATTGCTCTAAAGCCGATTTGTCCTTTTTTTCTGCAATGCAGAAATCCTGCTTACACCAAAAATTATTACAAAAACTTCATTACAATTTTTGAAAATATCCAACCTTTTGCTGTTTATGGCGTATACTTTATATAGATGAACCGGAGGGCATTAATATGCGCCATATATCGATAAAGCATCTTGCTGGGCACGACAGGCATTTGCGTGTGAGGCATGGGGGTCTTTCAGATCGTTTTCTCTACAACGAGCATATTCTGCGTATTTTCGCGGTGTTCTTGTGGGCCGCGGCAATCGCAGCGTTTATTGTTCTCAGCAGATAAGTTCGCACCGAACTTTTTAGTGGCTGAGAAATTTTGTTACTTTTTTTACAGGGGCCGGTGTTATGGACAAAGTTAAGCGTTATGTTGGAATTAAGCAGCCTGTACGACGAGCAGTTTACAGTCAGGATCTGACACCTCATGACAGGTGGGGAATTATTAGAAAAGTGGGTTTCCACGGTGGCTTTCAAAACAAATTAGGCACTCCTGTCCAATTACTCAAACGCTATAAATTCGGCTTTAGGGATCGGCATTGAGCCGATAGAAACAAAAAACAGTTGGGGATCGCAGGAAAAATATAATTTTTTTGTAACGTTTTCGTTATTGCATCGTCTATTATAGCAGTCTGGATCGACTTAAAAGTTCAAGATCGTTATTGGTACGAAAGGAGATGCTTTGCGATACGTTATGAAACAAAAGCTCTGGTGCATGGGCGATGATTTCACTATTAAGGATCAGAGCGGCAAGGATGTTTTTCTTGTTGACGGCAAAGCGTTTTCGCTTGGAGATAAGCTTTCCTTTCAGGATATGAACGGCAATGAGTTGGCGTTTATTTCTCAGAAACTGTTGTCATTCAAAAAAACCTATGAGCTTCATCGAAGCGGCACCTTATTCGCAACCGTCGTTAAGGAACTTAGCCTTTTCAAGAGCAAGTTCACCGTAGACGTCCCAGGCCCCAACGACTATGAGGTCAAGGGCAACTTTACCGCTCATGAGTATGCTTTTATCAGATCAGGACAACAAGTCGCCAACGTCTCAAAACGGTTTTTCTCATGGGCCGACACTTACGGCGTCGACATCGTCAACGGCGAAGACGACATAACGATCCTCGCAACAGCAGTCATAATCGATCTTGTCTGCCACGACAACGACAGAAATTAGGGTTCCCTAACAACTTTAAATATGCAAATTATAATTTACATCGCCATCACTTCACAAGAAGTCATAAATTCAGGCATTTCTTAACGACCTCCGCCCGGCAAAATTAAAATAGGAAATTTTACTCACAAATCCTGAAAAAACTTGAACATTAAAGAGAGTTATGATATATATACCATATAGGGTATGGTGTGTGGCTAACAGGTAAGCTGGAAGTATACGCTAGTATACATGAAGTCTCAGAGAAATGAATGTACGTCAATCAATTTCTTAAATCTGGAGGTCAGTCATGCGTAATTTAGTTGTGTTGTTTGTTCTAACACTGTCGTTTGGCATCGCAAAAGCAGGCGTTGTAGTCTCGATGGCACAAGGCGAATTGATTTCGAATCCCGCGGTCACAGCTCCGGGCACTCAGTTCGAACTGGATTTCACTTTGATTTTAGATGAATATGAACCGCCCTATATTATATGGGATATTATTCTTGCCTTTGACATCAGTCCAGCGTTTGAATCACTCAATATCACCTTAGGTAACAACACAACTGTCTATTCATTCGAACCTGTTTTACCAGATCTTACAGCGATTTCCTTAGTATTATATGATCCGGCGTTCAGCACACCAACCGGGAATATGCCAATGATGGAAATGCCAGCAGGTTGGAAAAATGAACTCCAGGACGGAATTTTGTCTGGGCGATTCTGGATTGAGGGAGCAGGGCAAACACAGCAGGCGCAGTTACTGGCCCAGGCGTCTTATTTTGTACCGGAACCGGCTTCAATCACACTGTTGGGATGTGCTGGCAGTTTGTGGTTGATCCGCAGGAACCGTAATCGCCATAAGTAGAATATGCAACTGCGCAAAACACGAGCTGTATCATTTTTGTAACGTTGATACAACATCAGAAACAACCGGGAAAACTGGTGATTTCTTCACAAACTTTTCCGGTAAAGGAGACATTTTAAATTTATCTATTGATAAATCCCTGATAATGCCGCTATAATGCCCTTGATCAGTGAACTAAACATATTTGCCAATCATTGAGCGGAGGATATGCAATGAGACTGAGTGTCAAAAATAACGATGGCGTAGTAAACGACCTTACCTTTGAGGTCGGTCCCGTCTATATCGGGCGACGTATGGGCTTAAGCGTCTTTCTCCCCGACACCGCCGTATCAAGAGAACACGCCATGCTTTACATCGAACAAGACGATTGGTTTGTCGAGGACCTCCAGTCGGCAAACAAAACATATTTGAACGAAAATGCGATCCACAAGGCCCAACTCAAAAATGCTGACATTCTTCAGATCGGAAGCTTCACATTAATAGTATCGATCGACCAGGCCCCCCAACAGGAAGCCGAACAAATATCTCAGAGTGACGACACACTTGAACTGGAAGCTATGCTTTCAACCCCACGCGATGAGGTAGTTGTAAGGAACATCGATGGTTCACACGCACCGGCAATGAGGCTCGCCGCAAAAAGATTGACAGAATTTTCCATAGCATCTGAAACTATCTGTGACAGCGATAATCTTGAGGACACTATAAACACCGTAGTAAAGATCATAATGGAACAATTCGATGCGTCCTGTGTATGGTGCGGCATCAGGAAGCAGACAAATGAACAAATTTCCCTCCAGGTAGGCAAAAGAAAAAATGGAGATACCGTAGAACTGGATAACATCAAGCTGAAAGAAAGGATCGAAATGGCCCTGAAAAAAGGTCGCTCTTCCGTTCTCCCTCAGGTCGCTCCAAGCCTCGAAGAAACTGACAGGATCAGATCGGCACTTATCACGGTCATACAGAACAGCAGCGGCTCCTACGGAGTATTATACGTCCACAACTCAATGAAACAAAAACACTACAGCCTAAGCGACCTCGACTACCTAATGCTCATCGCGATGCACACCGCGGCGGTCATAAAAAAATACTTGTAAAACTTCTCCGCACATATAACAGAAAAATCTTCAATAACAGCGATCACAGAAGTGTCAGACCTGTCAACGTCATGACTTGCTTAACAACGATCCACAGTGCGAGAAGAGTCAGCAGCACCTTGAAAATCTTCTTAAACACTTCATCCGACATCTTGCCGAGTATCCGCTTGCCGATAATAGTGCCGATAATAACCGCACCGCAAAGAACCGCAAGCAGCTTCCAATAACTAAATACATTTATCCCGATAAAACCGAAAAGAGTGATCTTAATTAAATGCGTAATTGCCTGACACGTCGCTTTTGTGGCGACAAGTTGCTCTTTCAGAATATCTTTTCTCACGAAGAAGCCTGCTATGAACGGCCCTATCGCACCAAAAAATATCCCGATA
>DAOWHR010000159.1 GCA_030641315.1 Anaerohalosphaeraceae bacterium
ATAACAAAAAAACCGTCGGCATCCAGAAGGGCACTAAGATGAGCGGTTCCATGATATTCGACCGGTTTTAGCATTTCGTTCTGAGTCAACCGGCAGGGCAGAAAAGCCATGCGATCAGCTCTGCGGCGATGAAAATCATCGTCAAGAGGAAGCGAAACATAACGCGGCTTGCGTTTCATTCCCGCCAAAAGTCCGGCAGCATATAAAACGAACAGGTGAAACATCAAAAAAACCGCAACAGGATTGCCCGGCAGACCGAAAGCCAGTTTGTTATCGGCTGAGGCAAAAGTCATCGGTTTTCCCGGCTTTACCGCAAGGCGGTCGAAATGTATTTGTAAACCTGCCTGTTTCATCGCGTCGATCACAAAATCGAAATCGCCTGCCGAAACTCCGCCGGAGAGCACAACAATATCGGCATTATTCAATGCTCGCCGGATCGCTGAAGCAACAGTGTTGCGATCGTCTGTCACAATTGCAGTTTCGGTAATGTCCAGCGAATATTTTCTGCACAGAGCTTCCAGCATCGGGCTGTTTGAATTCATGATTTTACCTGCATCGAGTTTGTCCGGTGAATCGACGATCTCGTTTCCGGTCGCCAGGATCGCTATACGGACAGGCATGGCAACTTTTACTTCCGTAATTCCGACTGCTATAAGGTTGGCGATCTCGAGCGGGCCAAGCATGGCTGGTGCGTGCAGGATCGTGTCTGAGGTGCGAACATCTTCAGCTTTTCGGCAGATATTTGTTGCTTTGGAATGTGACAGGACGTGAATCTTTCCGTTTGTCAGGCAGGTGTGCTCTATCATGATAACTTTTTCAGAGCCAATTGGCACAGGCGCCCCGGTCATAACTTTTATTGCGGTACCAGCACTAAGGTCCTTATGCGGAACACAGCCGGCAGGGACGATTTCAATAACATTATATTCATCGAGTTCATCGGGGCCAACTGCATAGCCATCCATAGCTGACTTGTCAAACGGAGGCAGGTCAAGACGGGCTATCTGATTTTCTACAGCGATACGACCGAGAGCCTGGCGGACAGGGACTGTCTGGACAGGTATAGCAGCTAAGGCCAGTTGGTGTTCGATGATTTCAAGTGCATCGGTCAGTGAGATCATTTCTTCAATGGCAGACATCGTTTTTATTTCCTGTGTAAAGTTCGGTAAATTTGGTGTCAGTGAATACAGCGACCTGTTTGCTCAGTTGTTTGAATACATTAAGCAAGTGCAAACCGTCGGCTGATAATTTTGAGTTTCCGCCGCTTTGGCCGCCTGCATGGCGGTCGGTAAGTTCCTTGCCAAAATGCCGTTCGGCCATACGTATCAGATCCCACGCGTGTCTGTAGCTCATATTTGAGGCTTTGGCGGCTTGACGCAAAGTTCCCGAACGGTTAATGTGTTCGAATAGCTCGGCTAATCCGTTGCCGAAAATATGGGAACCTGCGGCCTCAAACCATACTTTGCTTCTGGCGGTCGGTTGTGAACCAAAGAGATAACGTTTCTGTGTATACAGCAAATCGCAAACATCATCGCGTACAGCTTTGGAACCGACCATGTTTGAGATTGCTTTGTGCCAGTCAATCCATGTCGCATCGCAGGTGATTTTGATATTGGCGGCGGCTCTAAGTTTTTTGATGTCTTCTCTGAATTTGGTTTTTCCTTCTATTCCATCAATGAATATGACGAGATCGGCTGTTTGGGAATATGCCAGGGCATTTGATTCGATAACAACATGTGCGGCTGAACTTTTCGCTGCATCAATAAATGAGATACAATCCTCGATGTTGTTGAAAAAGTTACCGGGCTTTTCAGGTTTTGCTTTGCCGTGTCCGCATTTGGCGTAGACACTGTCAGGCAGTATTTCACACAGATGCAGTGCGACGGTTGTCTTGCCGACATTGCGACCTGCTCCGCAGATGATCCAGAGAAGACTCATTTGAAACACCCCAGACTGCATCGGCTAATTTTAACATCGAGATGGTCAAGCAATTTTCCTGTTTGTTCCAATGAAACATTCATCTTTGCTGCCAGATTATGAGCCGTCGCACAGGTTATCCAGCCGCCCGCATGGAGGATATTCAAGTTACTTTCCAGACGGTTTTCGCTTCTTTTAACCTCAATGTCACCTTCCGGGCAGGTAACGACCTCGATATCGATCTTGTTGCTTTCGAGAAATTGCCCGATCTGCTTAGCCTCTGAAAGATCGGTACAAAATATTGTTTTCAATTCCACGCCCTTTCTCCATCTGTCCATGTCAGAAGGATCATTTAGATTTATAAAAGCATTTTCGTCGGGAAAGCTTACACTTGCCGCATTGAGCTGCCTCCAAACATCTGTAACCTTTCTATGGCCACTATCAATGGCGGAAGATATCAGTCCCTTGAGATCGTTATGCACGACTGCGCATAACGGATGCCAAAAAAAACCTTCTGTTTTCGCAAAAACGATCTTCGAATCTGTTTCAATGAAAAAATCTTTTAATGCCGATATTTCCTTTTCTTTTATGTTTGGCATATCACAGGGCATGAACATAACGGCGTCAGAACGATCCGCAAAAAAGGCCATTGTACTTTCAATGCCACCTATTGGGCCGACATCAGTTCTGGTATCAGCAATTATTTTCAGCCCAAATTTTTCGTAATTTTCGGGATCATTGGCAGAGATAACTATATTTTCAATACCTGACCTGGCTAACTCATTTATAAGCCGCTCAACGATTGCAACACCTTTATCGCTTTCAATGGTGCCTTTCGGTACCCCGCCCATTCGCCGGGCCTTGCCGCCTGCCAATATTGCGGCGGCGATTTTCAGATTTTTCGATCTAACTTCCATGGCTAACCGTATTTCTCTACCATTTCTTTGCAAACAGACATGATACCGATCCCTGTTGGGCAAACATTATCGCATCGGCCGCATTGATAGCAGGTAATATGTCCCCATCTTGTAACGTCTGCGGCCAGCTTGTGATGTATTCGTCTGCGTGTGCGGATAAGTTCCTGGCCCATTGGATTGTGCCCGCTCGCTTCCCGCATGAAACCGTCAAGTTGGCAGGAATCCCATATCCTCCAGCGGTCGATACCACAGCCGTTGGTGCGGTCGAAAACATCGAAACATGTACATGTCGGACATGCAAGGTTGCACGATGTACAAGCGATACATCGGTCGGAGATACTTTGCCAGAATTCATCCGGGACCTTATCTTCCAGCAGAAGTTTCGAGGCTGCGTTGAGAAGGTCAAGTCCTTCAACACATAACTGGTCCGATTCCTTTTCGATCTGTTCGAGTGTTTCTTCAGGCACGATCTCTGTACTGCCGATATCTTCGATGAGGCTCTTGCCGACATCGGTGTAAGCCCTGACGATATAATCCTGACCGTCGCATATAAGTTCCATGTCACAATTATCTCCGCTGACCTTTAGCAACTTGCCGTTTGCCCCGCATCGGCCTGATACGCAAACTATCACGGCATTATCTCGTTTGTTGAAGTAAACGTCGTCACGAAATTTGTCATTATAGAATCTGTCAATAAACTCAAGGCAGTCCGCATCCTGCTTTGTAAAACCAACAACAAGCATTGGTTTAGGGGCAGGTTCGGGCGATTCAAAACCGCCGTTGCTGCATTTCAAAACCGTTTCCATGTGAGGAAAGAAAATGCTTGTTATCTTCTGATTTATCGCTCCGCCCTTTATGGCCAGCGGTCCTTCGCCTAATCTGCCTATCACCCTTGTCCCGTCATGTAGTGACACGGGCACACGAACATCGTAAGCAGTCCGGGCCGAAGCCAGAAATTCCATAAGTTTCTGTTCTGTCAATACCAATACCTTCATTGGGCCTTCCTTATCTTTGCCGCACAGACTTTGTATTCCGGGATATTCGCGACCGGATCTAGAGCATTTATCGTCAAGAGATTTGCTGGTCCTTCCTTATAGTGGAATGGCATGAACAACACGCCTTTTTTGGCGACGTCAGTAACATTTGCCTTGACCTTGACCTCTCCTCGCCGTGTGGCCACATACATCCATGATCCTGGAGCGATCGCATGTTCCGCTGCGTCCTGCGGGCTGATCTCAACATAGGGAAATCGCTGTTCGCGGTCGAGCAACTGTGAACGTCTGGTCATGGTGCCTGAGTGAAAATGAAAATAACTTCTGCCCGTCGAAAGCACGAACGGGTATTCTTCGTCCGGCATTTCAACGGAAGGGCGGTAACGAGCGGGACTGAATTTACCCAGGCCGCGTGAGAATTTGTCAACATGAAGTATCTTTGTCCCCGGATGGTTCCTGTCCGGGCAGGGCCATTGAAGCCCGATCATGTCAATCCTTTCATACGAAATACCGCCGTAGATAGGCGTTACCGAAGCAATCTCATCCATTATATCGCTCACAGAGTCGTATTTCATGCCTTCATAGCCGGCAAGTGCGGCTATGTCACAAAGTATCTGCCAGTCCGGCCTGCTCTGGTTTATCGGCTCGATAGCTTTGGATACACGCTGGACCCGACGTTCTGTCGAGGTGAATGTGCCGTCCTTTTCCGCGTATGTCGTCGCAGGAAGGATGACGTCGGCATAGTCGCTGGTGATGGTAGGGAAGATGTCCTGAACCACAAGGAAATCAAGTTTTTCAAGTGCCTCCCTGACATGGTTCTGGTCAGGGTCCGACATCATCGGGTTCTCACCCATGATGTACATTGCTTTTAGAGAACCTTCCGCCGCGGCATTGATCGCTGTTGTGACAGTGTGTACGATCTCACCGGGTAGGTTCCTGACCCGCCATGCCTTTTCAAATTTTTTTCTTACATCGGGATCGGTTACTTTCTGATATCCGCTGAACACATTAGGCAGCGCACCCATGTCGCAGGCGCCCTGAACGTTATTTTGGCCACGAAGCGGATTGACACCGGTTCCGGGCGATCCGACATTGCCCGTAAGCATGGCAAGATTTGCGCAGCACTTGACATTATCAACGCCATGGGTGTGCTGAGTGATACCCATTGAATAGACGATCATCGCTCTTTTTGCTGCGGCAAACATACGGGCGACATCGACAATCTCCTGAGCCGTTATCCCGCATATCTCAGCAGCTTTTTCAGGTGGATAATCCGCTACTACTATTTTAAGTTCTTCGTAATTTTCGGTTCGTTTCGAAATGAACTCGTTATCTTCAAGGCCTTCGGCAATTATCACGTTCATTATGCTGTTTAGGAAAGGCACATCCGTACCGTTTTTCCATCTAACATGAATATCCGCCAATCTTGCAAGTCTAATTTTTCGGTTGTCGGCGACGATGAGTTTTGCGCCGTTTTTGGTGACATTCTCAATAATTCGTGTGCCGATCAACGGATGCTGTTCTGTTGTATTTGGTCCTGTGACAAATATGCAATCGGCCTTTTCCATGCAGTCAATCGAGTTTGTCATGGCTCCGGAGCCAAGCGTTTCCATAAGTCCGATCACGGTAGATGAGTGGCACAATCTTGCGCAGTGGTCGATATTATTCGTTTTGAACACCGCCCGGGCAAGCTTCATCATAAGGTAGTTCTCTTCGTTTGTCGTCTTCGCCGAAGATACGAACATGGCTGAATCTTTGCCGCCTGCTGACTGGGCTTGTTTAAGTTTGCTTACTACGAGATCAAGTGCCTCGTCCCAGCCGACTTCTTCCAGTATGCCGTTTTTGCGGATCAATGGTGTTGTCAGCCTGTCAGGATGATTGACGAAATGGTGCGCGTTCCATCCTTTGACGCAGAGTTGTCCTTTTGCAGTAACATGTTCGCTGCTCGGTTCAATACCGACAAGCGTATCTTTGTCGTCAACCAGCAGATAGAACATACATCCCGTGCCGCAATAGGGACATGTCGTCAGGGTCCTTTTCATAACGCTCCCTTTAGTTCTTTGATTTTGTCGTATCTGAATACCGGTCCGTCGATACAGCAGTAAAGATGTTCGATAGTGCAGTGTCCGCATTTGCCTGAACCGCATTTCATGTATCGTTCGAGCGAGACAATAATCTGATCGTCTGATACTCCTTTGTCTTTTAGTTTTACGATCACATGCTTATACATCACCGGCGGGCCTACGATCACGGCGATAGTTTTGCCAACGTCGATATCCGCTGCCTCGACAAGATTTGTTATCAGGCCCGTCTGACCGTCCCAGCATGTTCCGCCCGAAACATTGTCCACTGTTACCCGGCATGTAAATGCATCACCGTTGGCCCAGTCTTCAAGTTCGGTTTTGTACATCACATCTTCAGGCGACTTGGCCCCGTAGAAAATTGTGGACCTGCCAAAATCGTCGCGTCGATCCTCAACAAACTGGATCAGTGACCGCATCGGAGCAAGTCCGCATCCGCCCGATATCAACAGCAGGTCATGGTTCTTCATGGATTTGGTGTCGAAGGAACTGCCGAACGGGCCGCGCAGTCCAATTTTGCTGCCAACATTTAGCTGGTGCATTACAGCAGTCAGCGAGCCGACTTTGCGTACAGCAAGCTCCAGATAGTCCCCGCGAGTAGTTGAAGATGATACGGATATTGGCGCCTCGCCGCTGCCAGGTATGGAAACCTGTACAAATTGTCCCGGTTTATGCGAAAACGGCAAGCCATCAAGCCTGTTCAGCCGGAAAAGCTTTTCGGTATGTGTAAGCTCTTTGATCGCAGTAACTTCGCATGAGAATGGTTCGTAGAGTGGTTTTTGCGGTTGTGGGAGGGATGTGGATAATCCTTTTGAAACCATATATATGACTCCCTTTAAATAAGTCAGAATCTTGCTATTTGAAAAAAAACTTAGCGATTCGCACATATTTCTATCAAAAACGCTATTATCCTATCGTAACCATACTAATACTATGATAAAATTAATCCTACTACTACTGTGGGATACACTTATATTTTTATGGTTGACGCTGTGCTAACATACCTTCGATAGTCTTAATAGAAAGGGAACACTGTGCATGATCAACTATGGGACCAATTAGGAAAATTAGAACCTGGCGATGTTGCACGCAGGGCGATCTGTCAGTATAGTCAGCATTTTGAATCATTCAGCGTTGTTTTTCTCAATCGAGTGTTTACTGTCGATACCGCAAACCGAAAAATATATTCAAATTCATCAGGAAAAGAGCCTGTCGATGCACAGTTTCTTGAGCAGCTCTGCATTTTAGTATATCTCATAAATTCCACGGAAACAGGTCTTTCGGGCAATATGGTCAAGGCGGAAAAGCTTGAGGCAGGGCAATTTTTCTTTCGGGGGCACCATGCTCTGTCGACCGGTGATCTCGAACAGGCCTTCGGCATTGAACCCGAATTGATCTATGCAGCCTCCATTGCCCTTGACGCAAAAAAATGCGATTTTGGTGATGCATCCATTCAGATAAATGTACTTCCCAGGCTTCCTGTTACATTTGTGATCTGGCGGGGCGACGAAGAGTTTGACGCCCGCGCAACTATACTTTTTGACCAAACTGCCCCTGCACAACTGCCTTTGGATGCACTTCTTGTTGCAGTGACTCTTACCATAAAAGCCCTGATCTCCGCTGAAATCTAATAATAAATTGTTTTTTAAGTACTTACCACAGTGGTTGGGTATGCTTTGTTCAGATACACTGAAAGCAAGATAGTATCTTTCTAAAGCATTATCCCAATAGTTTTGGATTTGATCGCTGATGAAGATCACAACTAAAACACCTTTGACGAGTTCGGCAGGGAAAGGGGCAGGAGCTTTAGAATTTCCTTATGGAGATTGTAGCAGGGTGTACCTTAATGTTGCAGTCCAATAACAGAGTATCTTTTTTTAAGTAAGGACGCTAAAATTGCCATCGGGTTATAGAATAGCTGTAGGGGGCAAAGGCGGAGTAGGAAAGACAACTGTATGCAGTGTCTGGGCACAGCTTCTGGCTAGGTCGGGGTTTGATGTTCTGGCTATCGATGCAGATCCTGATACTAACCTGGCTCTTGCGTTGGGCGTTCCGAAAGATCAGGTTCCGATTCCGTTGATCAGGATGAAGGAGCTTATCGGTGAGAGGACCGGCACAGGCAGAGAGGCTGTCGGCGCGTATTTCAAAATGAATCCTGATGTCAGCGATCTTCCCGAAAAATACTGGCGTAAGGTCAACGGACTTAAATTGCTGGTTCTTGGAGGAATAACACAAGCCGGTGCAGGCTGTGCCTGCTCGGAAGGTACATTTCTAAGGGCGCTTCTTTCGCACTCGATACTTCAAAGACAGGAATTGGTCATCGTCGATCTCGATGCCGGTGTCGAATGTATGGGCAGGTCAAGCATAGCTGGAATAGACGCTCTTGTGGTCGTTGTCGAGCCGGGCAGCAGAAGTATTGAAACAGCTTTAAACATCGCTCAAATGGCAAAAAACCTCAATATTGGCCATGTAACTGCTGTCGCAAACAAAGTAACCAGCCCCGACCAGATCGAATTGATAAAATCCCAGCTTGGTGATCTGCCTTTGCTTACAAGCATCGAATACACTCCAGCTATCCAGCAGGCAGATATGACAAAGAGTAACGTATTCGGTGCAAGTCAATACCTTGCAGATCAGTTGGAACAGGCAAAAGACACTTTAATGACAATCATTGAAGCCGGTAACAAAGAAAATGAAGTTTAATATTTCTTTGCCGTTGTAATATTGCGGCAGATTTGTTTTAGCGGAGATAGTTATGTCTAAAGCAATCATAACAGACGTTCAGAAATGTCTGGCATGCAGAAGCTGTGAATTAGCCTGTGCACTGGCCCACTGCCAATCGCAGATCCTCGAAGAAAGCCTTCGGGAATCACCTCAGCCTCAGCCAAGAGTAACTGTCGAAGCGTGCGGTAAATTCGCTGTGCCGATCCAATGCAGGCACTGTCAGGATGCCCCGTGCATGGCGGTTTGCCCGACAGCAGCTATCCAAAGACACAGTGAGAGCGACCCTGTTCTGATCAGTCGGGATAAATGTATCGGATGCGGTTACTGCATCGAGGCATGTCCGTTCGGAGCGATGGAAGTTACCAATGACGGCAAAGCTGTTGTTAAATGCGATCTTTGCATTGAACGTACCCAGGTCGGTCAGCCGCCCGCATGTGTTACTGCATGTCCGACCGGCGCGATAAAATTTAAGGATGTCAGCAATATTAGCGCCGATCGAAGAAAGATAACTGCCGCGATGATTTCTGAAAGTCTCGACAATGAATAACATTCAGGAAAAACCGGACCTGACTGAAGTTGAGCGGATCATAGCCAAATACAACGGCAAAGATTCCTGGCTGGTAATGATCCTGCAGGATATTCAGGAGGCCTATAACTATCTTCCAGAACCGACGCTTGAACTTGTCGCCGAGAAACTGAACATTCCGTTGAGCAGGGTCCACAGCGTGGCAACATTTTATAGTTCGTTGAGTTTGCAGGAACGTGGAAGGCATGTTATTCGCGTCTGTGATGGTACTGCCTGCCATCTTAAGGGATTTGTCAATCTCCGTGACGAGATCGAACGCCAGACAGGTCTTACCGAAGGCCAGACAACACCGGATAAACGTTTCAGTTTTGAAGTTGTAGCCTGTCTTGGAGCCTGTGCGATCGCGCCGGTTATGTCAGTAGGCAATGATTATCATGGCGAAATGTCCGCAGAGAAGATTAAGGACGTGCTAAGTAAATACAAATAACATTTGCTGGAAAAGAATATGCCAAAACTCGGCACAATTAACGAATTGACTGCTTATGCCCAGGAGCTAAAGGCACAGTGTGACCCGAGCAAGCCTTGCGTTACTGTCTGTGGCGGGACAGGCTGCAGGGCAAATCATGGCCTTGAAGTTGCATCAATGTTTGAAAAGCTGCTTAAAGAAAAGGGTGTCTGCGATGATATCGATGTGCGAACTACCGGCTGTCATGGTTTTTGCGCCCAAGGCCCTTTGGTTGTTCTTGTTCCAAAAGGCGTTCTGTATGTTTCTGTTAAGCCAACTGACGTTGAAGAGATCATTACCTCCTCAGTACAGGCCGATGAGATCATTGAACGACTGACCTATAGACTGCCCGGGACCAAAAAAAGGATCGCTAAAGAGGAAGAAATACCTTTCTACGCCAATCAGAAGCGTCTGGTTTTTGCAGGCAGCACCAAGATGGACCCGACTCGCATTGAAGATTACATCGCAGTGGGAGGTTACTCTTCTTTTAGAAAGGTTTTGTCCGGAGTTGAGCCAGAGGAGATAATAGACTGGGTTGAAAAATCAGGTTTGCGTGGGCGCGGAGGCGGCGGTTTCCAGACGGGTAGAAAATGGCGATCATGCCGTAAGTCCCAGGCAGCAACAAAATATGTTATCTGCAATGGCGATGAGGGCGACCCCGGAGCGTTCATCGACCGCAGCATAATGGAAGGCAACCCGCATTCTGTGCTGGAAGGTATGGCCATCGGAGCATATGCCATAGGATCGAATCACGGCTACATTTATGTTCGGCTTGAATACCCCCTTGCTATCGAAAATCTTCAGATCGCTATCGAGCAGGCCAGGGAACATGGACTGCTCGGCGACAATATTCTTGGTACGGATTTCAGCTTCGATATCTTGATAAGCCGCGGTGCAGGAGCGTTCGTCTGCGGCGAATCAACGGCACTGATGGCCTCTATCGAGGGATTTGTGGGCGAACCCCGCGCAAAGCATATCCATACGACCGAGAAAGGTCTGTTTGGAATGCCAACGAACCTGAATAATGTTGAGACATGGGCGAATATTCCGTTGATCATCGAAAAGGGTTGGCAGTGGTTTGCTGGCATCGGAAGCAAAAACAGCAAAGGTACAAAAGTATTCTCCGTTGTAGGCAAGGTAAGAAATACCGGGCTTGTAGAGGTTCCCATGGGAATAACGCTACGGGAGATAATATACGATATATGCGGAGGTGTTCCGGATAATCGCAAGTTCAAAGGAGTCCAGACAGGCGGCCCTTCAGGCGGATGTCTGCCTGAGGAAAAACTTGATCTTCAGGTTGATTTTGATTGCCTCACAGAGGCCGGTTCAATGATGGGTTCCGGCGGAATGATTGTTATGGACGACCGAAGCTGTATGGTTGAAGTTGCCAGATATTTCACAGAGTTTCTAACAAGGGAATCGTGCGGCAAATGCACCGCGTGCAGAGAAGGTGTAATGCAGATGCTGGAGATACTCGATAGGATGACCACCGGCAAAGCTGAAATGTCTGACATTGATCTGCTCGAAGAAGTCTGCCTTTATGTCAAGGAAAATAGCATTTGCGGTCTTGGCAAAAGCGCACCGAATCCCACCCTTAGCTCATTGAAATATTTCAGGGATGAGTACCTCGAGCACATCGAACATAAACGTTGTCGAGCCGGAATCTGCAGGGATCTGACCACTTTCATCATTAGCGACGACAAATGCAAAGCGTGCGGCAAGTGTATCAAGAGCTGCCCCGTTGAGGCAATAACCGGCCAGAAGAAAGTTACCCATGTAATAGATTATGACGCGTGCATAAGCTGCGGAGTTTGCAGAGAAGTATGCCCGTTCGATGCGGTAGATACTAAATAGAACATTAGGAAAGGCGACAGATCGCGAAATGGCAAAGATAAAAACGATCATTGACGGCATAGAGGTTGAGGTTGAACGCGATAGCTGGGCTATTGACGTTGCACGGGAACTGGGGATTGATATTCCGACCCTGTGCTATCATCCGGCTCTGGGTCCTTACGGTGCCTGCCGTCTATGCGTTGTTGAGGTAACCAAAAGCAAGTGGACATGGCTTGCCACTGCTTGCGACCTGCCAATTCGTGAGGAACTTTCAATAAAAACAAATACCCCTGAAGTTATCAGGAGCAGGAAAATGGCCATGGAACTGATCATGGCCAGGGCGCCAAGGGCCGAATCATTATTCCCGCTCGCTGAGAAACTCGGTGTAACTAAGCCGCGTTTTAAATGTCGCGACGACATCGGCAACTGCATCTTGTGCGGATTGTGTGTTCGTATGTGCGATCAGATCATAGGCGTTTCAGCGATCAACTTCGCCAACCGTGGACACAAGCGTATTGTCACAACGCCTCTGCACAAAAAAGCGGATAAGTGTATCGGCTGTAATGTATGTGTGGAGGTCTGCCCGACAGGTCATGTCAAAACGCTCGACGACGGCAGTTTCAGGCACATGCAAACATGGGATGCCGATCTGGAGATGCTACATTGCCTGATATGTGACAAGCCATACATACCTGCGAAACAATTTAAAGTAATTAGCGATAAGCTTGAAGGAATTGAGCTAAAAAGAATCTGCCCTGTATGCCGCAGAAAAGAAACAGTCGACAATCTGCGTTACGCTGTTGTCGAAAAAGTTTCTTGATAAACCGATACAGGGCCTAAAAATGAAATTGTATATAACTGATTTGTGAGGTTTGTTATGGATAAGAAAAAACGAAGCAGCGATAAGGCGGCCCAGGATGTCATAGATCAGATGACCAGGGATAATCAGACAAACACCTGGGATCGGCTCGATGCTCAGGAACCTCAATGCGGTTTCGGCAAACTGGGGATTTGCTGCCGTATATGCACAATGGGGCCGTGCCGCATCGATCCATACGGAAACGGTCCGCAGGTTGGCGTATGCGGCGCCGATGCCGACACAATAGTGGCAAGAAACTATTTACGTGCGGTAGCTGCCGGAACCAGCGCGCACAGCGATCACGGCAGAACAGTAGCCGAGGTATTTATCGCGACCGCAAAAGGTCTGGCACCTGACTATAGTTTTAAGGACCGATCAAAACTGCTGCGGTTAGCCGAAGAGCTTGAAGTAAAGACCGAAGGCCGATCCGATGCGGATATTGCTCTCGATGTAGGCACAGTGGTTCTAAACGAATTCGGCAAAAGCACCGGCAAACAGCTCATGGTCAAACGTGCGCCAAAACCCAGACAGCAGTTATGGGAAAAGCATGATGTCACGCCGCGTGCGATCGACCGAGAAGTTGTCGAAGCTCTACACAGGAGCACAATGGGTGTCGATCAGGATTATCTGAGCCTGTTAAAACACGCAACAAGAACGGCTTTAGCCGATGGTTGGGGCGGAGCGATGCTGGCATCCGACCTTCAGGATATCCTTTTCGGTTCACCGATGCCAGGTAAAGGCGAGGTTAATCTCGGCGTGCTGAAAAAAGATGCTGTAAATATCATCGTACACGGCCATGAACCGATCCTGTCAGAAATGATCGTCGAAGCCGCCTACGACCCTGAACTGCAGAAAAAAGCTGTCAAAGCTGGAGCGGCAGCAGGTATTAACGTCGCTGGCGTTTGCTGCACCGCTAATGAGCTTTTGTCAAGACACGGTATCTCTATCGCCGGTAACTTCCTCTGCCAGGAACTTGCCATTGCCACCGGAGTCGTAGATATGATGGCTCTCGATGTCCAGTGCGTTATGCAGGGTCTTGTTGATGTCGCGGCCTGCTATCACACAAAGCTCTTTACTACAACGGACAAGTCCAGTATCCCAGGCGTTGAACACGTCCCGATGGAAGAAGCTCATGCTCTCGATACCGCAAAGAAGCTCGTTGAAAAAGCCATTGATAATTTTGCCAATCGTTCGGCTGTCAATCTGCCCGAAGAAAAAGAAACCGCGGTAACAGGTTTCACAAATGACTCGATCAAGTACATCCTTGGCGGAAAGTTCAGAGCAAGCTACAGACCGCTCAATGACAATATTATGAACGGCAAGATACGCGGAATAGCCGCTATCGTAGGTTGTTCAAACCCAAAAGTTGAGTTCGATTTTACGCATACCACTCTTGCTCGCGAGCTTATTAAGAGGAATGTCCTCGTGCTGACAACGGGTTGCGCTACTATCGCATGCGGTAAACAGGCATTGCTTGATCCCAGCAAGGCGCTGGCATGGGCAGGAGAGGGTCTTAGAGAAGTGTGCGAGGCAGTCGGTATAGCCCCGGTTCTGGCTTGCGGCAGTTGTGTTGACAATACCAGAATGCTGGTCGCAGGTTCAGAGATAGTTGCTGAAGGCGGCTTGGGTCAGGACCTTAGCGAGCTGCCGCTGGCAGGGGCCTGTCTGGAATCTATAACCGAAAAGGCTCTTGCCATAGGACAGTACTTCGTAGCCAGCGGCGCGCTAGTTGTCTTTGCAAAAGAACTTTTCCCGTACCTGGGCAGCGAAAAGGTAATGGACTATCTGGTTAACGGCATCGAAAAGGATTTTGGCGGAAAATGGGCACTTGAATCCGACCCCGTTAAGGCTGCGGAAATGATGCTTGAGCACATCGAAGGAAAACGAGATGCTCTCGGTATAAATGAAGAAACGGAACGAAAGCTCTACTCCATGGAAGAACGCAGGGATCTGGCTGTTTAGTAATTTAAAAAAGGCGAAATAGTTTTAAAGGAGATAAATAAATGTCACGAATCATAGCCTCCGCAGCGATCAGGGGTGCTCATAAATTAGCTGCCAAAGCAGAGAAGGCCCTTGCTGATTCTATCAAGAAGAACGGGTCGGATTGTGTGGTTGAATTTCCAAACACCGCTTATTACTTGCCGATCATTCATTCCATGCTCGGTTTGACTCCAAATACACTTGCCGACCTTCAGGGAGTTATGACAGAGGTAAGAGAGCTTCTTCCCCCGCTTGTCGATCAGGATGTTTGGCTCCCTTATCTGGGGCCGACTCTCGATGCAGGCATGGCGACTTTGTTTGCCGAAGAAATAATCGAGGCATGCAAATATCTTGACGGACCAAACCCCGTTAGTGATATCTGGCTTGGCGCCGCAGACGATGTTATCCTTCGTGAAAGAGGTATACAGTTCGTAGATGGTTCGGCTCCGGGTTTTGCCGCGATCGTTGGCTCGGCTCCCGATGTTCAGACCGCCGTCAACATCGCCTTAAAGTGTCAGGAACGAAGGCTTTACGTCTTCATGTGTGGTGAACATAATGGTACGACTTTTTCTCAGCAGCTTGTCGAAGGCGGAGTTCAGCTTGGATGGGAATCCAGGCTCGTCCCGTTCGGCCCTGACATTACAGCGGCGATCTATGCACTGGGTTTTGCAAGCCGTGCCGCCCTTAGCTTCGGCGGAGTTCAGCCAGGTGATTTCAATAGAAACCTGCTCTACAACAAGAACAGGGTTTTCGCCTTTGTAATGGCTCTGGGAGAAGTTACCGATGAATGGTACGCAACCGCAGCAGGCGCGATCAACTATGGCTTCCCGGTAATAGCCGACTCGGACATTCCCGAGATACTGCCCACAGGAGTATGTACATACGAACACGTCGTTTCAAACATACCATATGACAACATAGTCGAAAAAGCGATTGAGGTTCGCGGCCTTAAGATCAAAATTTCCGAAGTGCCCATTCCGGTTTCATACAGCCCGGCATTTGAAGGCGAAAGAATTCGCAAAGAAGATATGCACTGCGAATTCGGCGGCAACAGGACACCTGCATTTGAGTACCTCAAAATGTGTGACACCGCAGACGTCGAAGACGGTAAGATTGAAGTAATAGGCCCCGATGTCGACACATTGAAGCAGGGCGATAAACTCCCGTTGGGAATCGTAGTCGAAGTTGCAGGCAGAAAAATGCAGTCAGACTTTGAACCGGTTCTCGAAAGGCAGACACATACTTTCCTGAACGAAGCACAGGGTATCTGGCACATGGGCCAGCGTAATATTATCTGGGTACGAATCAGTTGCGACGCACAAAAAGCAGGCTTCAAACTCGAACATTTCGGAAGCATACTTCATGCGATGCTCCATGACAATTACTCGGAAATTGTCGACAAAGTTCAGATCAAGATCTACACCGACGAAAAAGAAGTACTAAGGATTCAGGGCGAGGCGGTACAGGCATATGAGCAGCGTGACGCCAGACTGGCTAACATGACCGATGACAGTGTCGACACTTTCTATTCCTGCACACTTTGCCAGAGTTTCGCTCCAAGTCATGTCTGCGTAATCACACCCGAACGAAGCGGACTGTGCGGAGCCTACAGTTGGCTTGACGGCAGGGCGGCTTTTGAGATAACTCCCACCGGACCCAACCAGCCGATACCGAAGGGCAATCAGATTGACGGCTCGCTAGGACAATGGGAAAAGATCAACGACTTCATTAAGGCCAACTCTCAGGGTACGGTCGAGCAGATGAGCGCATATTCGATGATC
>DAOWHR010000024.1 GCA_030641315.1 Anaerohalosphaeraceae bacterium
GTTATTATATAAAGACGATTGATGGTCCGGCTCACGAAACGTATAATGTTCGAAATATCCATCGCCGGTCATTCGAAGCTGTCGGCTAAAGTTGACATCGGGGCCTTGAATCCTGTCGGCATTTACAATAATATTCTGATTCTGAATAAAATCAGGCCTGATCCACAGAGCAATAGAATAACTGTCTGTAAGCTTTTGTTTGTAGACCGGATCAGGAATCGCAACAGAACCGTCTTGCCCGTTACGAACCAACGTTGTAAAGGGCTTTGTGGAAAGGAAATCAGTTTAGGCCTCTTCCAGGCTGCAGTTGCCAAAAAACTTTCCGTTATAATGCGACTTATCTGCTGAATTCATCGCCATTCCTGACAAATTATCCTCAAAACGCCAATACGCATGAGGCCTGCTTTTGAGAACAGCCTGTTCATAAGGCGAGGGTAAATGCCTGATAAACATGTTCTCATCCAAGGCAATCTCAGAAGCGATTAGAGCATTGGATTTAACGCGCAAGGCATGGTTTTCCGACAGGATCTGGCTCTGACGCATTGAACCTCTTGTTCCAAGCATTAAAGAAGTCTTACCCTTAAACACGTGAATATCTGAGCTTCCATCCATGTCAACTTTGACGCCAAACTCGGTACCGAGGTCAATAATACTTGAATTGGGGGTGTGAACTGTAAAACCTTTGGAACGCCCCGGCACTTTTGCATACAAACGGCCGGTATGTAGGTATATTTCCTCGGCTGTTTCCAGTTCAAAATTGGCTGGAGCCTGGATCAGGACCTTGGCACCATAATCAAACTCTATCTCCACAAGACCTTTCTGCAGCCAGAGAGACCCCTGACGATTTCGCAGGCGACTGCCAATTACTGCAGGACTGTCCATACCCCCCCATTCTGCGTTGAAAGAATCAACCAGAGTTGCCACTGCCTGGGAAGGTGGAGGTAATATAAAATTGACATAGACAAGCAGGAATACAAGAGCCGCAGTAGAAAGAATTGCAGTGTATAGTAAAGGTTTGCTTACCTTATGTGATGTTTTTTGAACTTGAGCTTTATTCACGAATTGAATTTCAGAGTCCATCTTTGGCTTTTCAATATGGATGGCCGGAGCGGTCTTTTCATCGTTGGCCAAAGCCTGCCATAATCGCTCATCATACGGCAAATCATCCTTATCCGGAAACTCATTCACGACAGGAGTTTCTTCAAGTGCTTTACGACTCTTGAGATTCACGCACATGTTGATGAATTCAAAGTAATATTTACAGGCTAGCTCATTTTCCGCTAATATTTGATCCAAATGAGAGAACTGTGCGTCGGTAATGGTTCCCTCTCGAACGGCTTCAAACAACTCAAACATTCTTTTAATCTGGTCAGAATTCATCATTAATCCAATCTGTCCCAATCTAATTGTTTACGGATACAATTGAAAAGCTGCACATGGATCCTACTGTATGTTTTATAGAGCGTATTGACACTTCGCTGTATTCGCTGGGCTATTTTTTTGATTGTTGCTCCGTCTTCATATCGCAAGGCGAGCAAATGTTTCTCTTGTTCAGGCAACTTCTTTACACATTTCCGAAGGGCCTGACGGGGCAGATCTGAATCACTCGCAGATGAATTGGCGACCTCACTTAGTTTTTCAACAACTGCCTGACTAAAATACTTCCTATGTATCTTCTTCTTTGCTCTGTACGATAAAACCTGAAAATGGGCTATTTTAAATGCCCACGACAGAAAGTTTGTGCCTGGAACAAACTCGTCAAATTTCTTCCATAAAACACTTAATGTTTCCTGGTACACATCATCTGAATCAGCCCAGTTTGAGACCAAAGACATGATAAAACCGTAAATCCTATGTTGACTTGCCGTATGTAGTTGCAAAAATGACTGAACCTTGTCCTGATCTATTTGGTCATTTTCGTTTATACTAGTCATTTTATAACCTGTTTATATTGAGTGCCCTTACGCCGACTTATGCATATATCGCCAGTTTGTTTAATATTTGATGTTTGCGTCAAAAGTGCATGATTACAAAAAACACGCAAATGCCTTCTCGATGGTTGCCCCGGCGTTTTCGTCGGACAGTAAGTATTTACTTGCTGCAGTATCCAATCAACAAGATGAACTTTCAAGTTTTGCTTATTCCCATGGATAAAATCGGCTTTATTAACTATAATCGTATAAAAAAGCAGGATTGGCAGATTTGAAATTCTATGATTTGCGGAAGACATTCTGTTCTTTGCTTGCTCAAAATGGCGTATCGACAGCTGTGACGCAAAGGTTGTTGGAACATTCCTTGCCAAATCTAACAAACAAAGTATGTACAAATGTTGATGCTGTGCTAAGAAATGCTGTCGAGCAATTGCATATTGATCGCTGGTTATGATTGTTATTATCACAAGTTCCCATCTGAAATCAAATTAATGATTATCATTGTGGAAAGCCATGCACACAAACTGATTCAGGCAGCAAAAGCCCTGTAAGTTAATTGCCGCTGAACCGCCTGACGCACACCAGTGCGATCGGATTATAATAATCTGGAGTTTGAATGCTTAATTGATCTAACTAGACCATCTGCCGTTCGAGGTGGCCCCCGTAAGGTACAAATATCCAACTTCCATAAGCTCTTTTAAAATATTGTTTCAAAAAGCAATCGGACGAACGTAATTGCCGATTCCTTGTTTATTTGCTGCTCAAAAAGCCTTGTAAGATACTGTCAAATAAGAGCTTACAAGGCGAGCTAAGGACTGGAAATCCGTGTGTCGGCGGTTTCAATCCACCTGCTCTACTCAGAACCAATCTGAGGCCTAAAACTTTTCATTTAAAACTGAATGCTTGTGTACTGGCCAAGCAAAACTGCCCTCAAACTGCCCTCAAAATCGGTATTAAGACAGTATAAAATCGTGTTTGAATAGTAAAGAAGCAAGAGAATCTAAATCTTTGTCATTAGAGGAGTTAAGCCGTAAAACAAGCTTATTTAGTAACTTACATAAAGTGGGTAGATCGAATCCCGCCCTCTCCGCCAATATTCACCTTTCCTCTTGCTAGAGGGAACTCGTTATACTACAATTGATAGCTCAAGAGTAACCGGCTGGACAGATAAAGCAGTTCGATAATCGTCCACCCAACCGTGTTCATTAACTCCTTACTCAGTAAAGATTTATAAAATAGAGATATGCCTCTGTTTTAACTGAAATAGCGGTGCAGCCCGAAATAATACGGGCAATAAGGGTCACAGGTGATGAAATGGGATGGTTTTGAGAATCCGTTGCTCTTGGTTTCCCTAATTTCAAGTCCTTTGGTATCGCTATATTTTTCTATCCCCCCAGTCGGAATTGGACATTTCCTGAATTTTCGTTAGTCTGTAAATCAGCTCCAACCTTAATCAAATCTTGGATATCTGCAATGTCAGTAGCTTCCAAAGATTCAGAGATAACGACAAGTCTTTCAGTTGCTAAATTATTCTTTTTTCGCTTAAAAAACATGTTTTGCCTCTTTTTTAAAACAGTTACTATTGCTTGATACTATTTTCTGGTCCAATCCTGGATGTAGTTTTTCCTATTTCATGCCCCCCAGTATATGAAAATCAACCTACCTATTTCAAGCATATAATATTCATAATAAAGAAACACCTTGAAATACCTACAAAAAACAGCACCCTCACTCCACCCCCAACCTCTCCCCCAGTCCCACACATTTGTCTGGAGCCACAATTTGACCACCTGCTGATCCGAATTTGCCTGTTGCACCGGTTGTAATTGTCGAGGATAGTGCTCCATTGAATTTTTGACTCGATAACGAATTGCTTTATTGGTTTTGTATTACCGCACTTGCAGTGAAGATATATGCCCGACAGTTCTATCTCGCCAGCCTTGGTCATAAATTGACGCTGTTTGATCCCTCTGTGCCGCATTCGTTGGCCGCAACCGGCGCAGGTTCGATAAGCATATTCCTTCGTACGTTTGTCTATTTCATGCTGAATTGCCTGCTGCTGAATCAGACGGGGCATGT
This sequence comes from Anaerohalosphaeraceae bacterium, assembly GCA_030641315.1. Lineage (GTDB taxonomy): Bacteria > Planctomycetota > Phycisphaerae > Sedimentisphaerales > Anaerohalosphaeraceae > DAOWHR01. The sequence goes on from DAOWHR010000024.1 coordinate 4,011, forward strand.
GCCGCATCTGATCAATCGCAACTTTTTTTTTCTGACGCACCCGTTTGGTATGAGGTATTAAAAAACCTTTACCGCAGGTGAAAAAACCGGTATAATAGGCATCAGTATTGCTTCATAACTATTGTTAAGGGTCCCGTGATGAATGATATTGAACGCCTTGTCAAGCTGATCAACAGCGGTCAGCCTTGCATCTCTATTACTACTAACGAAGAACAGCATGCGCTGCACATCATCCGACAGGCTGCTATCAGTCTTGACCGTGATATGGTCTTGTGGTCGGTCGGCTACGGGGTACGTGACGGGGTCACGTCGGGGATGCCTGCTGAGAACGGAACGGATACGGCTGATACGGGGCTTTGCCATTTCGCGATGGCAGGGAACAGACCGATCTGCGTTACACTGGATATTTCGGCACATCTGAAGAACGAGCTTACTATGCGGATACTGCGGGACACGATGGGCAGCATTGACAGCAACAACGCAACTTTGATAATGATCGACAGCACGGACAGACTGCCGCCTGTGATACAGGCATACGCAAGGCCCTTCGATATAACGTACCCATCGGAGCAGGAACTTGAGCAGCTTATTATATCGACGCTACGAAAAATGCACCGCAAAACACCTGTCGAGACCGGTATCACCCGCAGAGGGATGCTCACGATAATCAAGAACCTGCGCGGGCTTACCCGCAGGCAGGCGAAGGAACTGATACAGGAAACGGTAGCTGACGATAACCGGTTTGACGACGACCATGTAAACCGAATCATCGCGGGCAAACGCAGGATGATCCAGAGCGACGGGATACTCGAATATGTCCGAACGCCGCTTGATACCAGCGAGATCGGCGGGCTGGACAACCTTAAAAAATGGCTCCGAACGAGAAAGAACGCATTTTCACAGGAAGCGAAAGAATTCGGTCTCAAGGCGCCAAAGGGAGTACTGATGCTCGGGGTGCAGGGCGCGGGCAAGAGCCTGTGCGCAAAAGCTATCGCTACGGCATGGCAGCAGCCTCTGCTGCGGCTGGATCCGGGGGCTTTGTATGACAGCTATATCGGGGAATCGGAAAAGAATCTGCGCAAAGCGTTCAAGCAGGCCGAGTTCATGTCGCCGGTGGTTCTTTGGATCGATGAGATCGAAAAGGCGTTTGCTTCGGCGGCATGTCAGAGTACGGACGGCGGACTATCAAAGCGGATGTTCGGTTCGCTTTTGACGTGGATGCAGGAACATGAGGAGCCTGTATTTGTTGTTGCTACGGCGAATGATATTGAGGCACTGCCGCCGGAACTGCTGCGCAAGGGGAGATTTGATGAGATATTTTTTGTCGGTCTGCCAGAGCAAAAGGCCAGAGAGATGATATTTTCGATACATTTGAAAAAACGAAAACGGCAGCCAGAAGATTTCGAGTTGAGTGTTCTTGGTAAAGATGCTGAGGGATTCAGCGGAGCCGAGATCGAACAGGTGATCGAATCGGCACTGCATAACGCTTACGCAAATAAGGAAGAGCTGACGACCGAGACGATCCGGCAGGCAATAAAAGATACGGTGCCGCTATCCAAAACTATGGCGGAAAAGGTCGAGGACCTTTACGAGTGGGCCAAGGACAGATGTGTAATCGCATGATCTACGTCGGATGCCCTTGATGGGGCGGCAGAATTAATCCTCCTGCCGCCTGAACAGTTTATCGCTATTACCCTTTATTTTACCTTTAGTATCAACAGCCAGCCTTTGCCAGGTTCGACGGGTATTTGCTGGTCAGGGGCAAACGTCATTTCCTGCTGGAAGCCTTCGATGGCCGGGGCATAGAGCAGGGCCTGATCGGCCGAAATACCGACAGAGTCAAAATCTATATCCAGCTTGCAGTTTACTGCTTTCTTTTCCCAGCTTGCGATTGCTATCATCGCCCTGGAGTCTTTTAGATATGCGGTAGCGGGGACCATTTCACGGCCTGTTTGCACAGGGCAGTTCTGCGACCAGTAGCCAAACATCTCAGAATCGGCAAGACCGAAATCGTCCCAAACCTTCCACAGCTTTGCCGGCATGTCTGTTCTGGGCATACGGGCAGTCATCCCGTAAACCATCCCCCGCCACGGATTGCCGTTATCCTGAAGCATCTCACCCATGACACCGAACGGGATACCGGAGACCTCGATCAGCCAATAGTCCGGCCCACGGTCATACTCAAAATACTCACCGAACCAGAGCCTGTCGATATAGGGCAAATGCTCGAGATAGAGATTTGCACTGTTGATAAAGCCGTCCCTGGTATTGAACTGGTTTGCCGAATGCAGATCGATAAGCGCCCCTTCACTGCCTCGGTCAAGAATCTTGCGTACCCGCTTCATAACCGTTCTGTCATAGGCTACGTCATCGATATATATTCCGTCGATACCGATATTGGCGACGAGCCAGTTCAGCCCTTCGAGATAATAGTTGTGCCATCTCGACACGCCGCTATTAATAACGGCGGCATCTTTGTATCTGTCGACAAACCAGCCTCCGATATAGTTATCGCCAAGATGCTCCTGGAGCCATGAATAGCCGCCGCCCGGCCCGTAGGACAATATCTCGTCGTCAAGACTTCGCAGGGCAAACAATTCTGCCGCCCGGTTGGCAAGCTCACGAACGGTATAATATATCTTGACCTTCATCCCAAGCTCGTGGGCCTGATCGAGATACTGACGCATTTCCCTGGTGCGGATAAACGGGTAATTGATATACGGATTGATCTCGTTGGCGTGATGATTATTCACCGTATTTGCCCCGGTCGCCTTGATCTGGTCGATCGGCTTATACGCGTGATAGAAACGAGTGGCCCACTGTTTATTCGTATCGATCGGCTTGAAGGGGGTTATCAGCAGGTTGAAATTGTAATAGAGTTTTTCGCCAGCTTTGATCGTGCGGCTGCCACTGTAAGCTGTGACCATCAGCGTATCGCCCTGGTCGGCGATAGTGCATCCGCCGTTTCCTGAGTTGTCCCACGATTTCGGCATAAGCAAAGGCTTTGAGAGATAGAAGTTTGTGTTGAGAGGACGTTCGTAATTCTCATCACGCAGAGAGAACTGCAACCCTGCCTGGGCACTTCCGAGCCAGGCACCGTCATGGTTTTTGCTCTGGTCCCACTTCCACTCAAGTGAGGCAGGCCGAAATCCTCCTTTGATGCCCATCCCCATCATGTACATAGCGTTTGCCTTGTCGAAAGGGATTTCAAGGCGGATATCATCGACCGCAGTATCCTTATCCGCCGTTACCTCAACGACAAATTCACAGAATCCGTCAAACTCCATCTTCGCGCTGCATCGCATCTTAATCGCACCGGCACGACTTGCCGAGTCCCAATTAACAATTCCGTCATCCTGCCTGGTAAAGACATGATCGCCACCGTTCCAGTTAACCGGCTTTCCTTTTTCGTCCTCTATGACCAGCACCATCGGGCCGGTCAGAATATCAATACCAGCATCGCCGAGGCGCGTGACCTCGGGCGTGAAATAACTTCGTATCATCGCAGGCAGGCCGCCATTTCCGATCTGAACATCTCTGCCGAGACATTTAACCGTATCAAGGTGAACCTCAAGCGGGGTATATGGTTTGATGACTTCATCATCAAGTGCGATCGTCGAATCAAGCCATCGGAGCCTGCTGTGTCTCCAGGGTTCACTGTCCCCTGCGTCAGCAAGAATTTGGTCATCAATATCGATCACCAGCTTAACCTGAGCGGCCTTACCGCCGACCGGGGCGACGCTAACCACACCCTGATACCTGCCCGGCTTAGCATTGACAGGAATCTGGATGCCGCACCACAGGGCACGAACCTTCCCCTTGCCGACAGAGCATATCTTATCGAACTTAGTGCCGTCCCAGCTTGTTCCGCCGGTATTGAAACAGCGGATCGCAGAAGACTTGATCGCGCCGCCGCCGCTTTGTGCAAGATCGCTGAAGCTGATATCAAGATCGCTTATCTCTAACTTATTTGCATAGACGCCGATCTGAAACGCGTAAAATTCTCCCCGCATCGCCTTACCCTCGAAAACATCCGAAGGCCCCCTGTCAATCCATCGCTTTGGCAGATCGTCCACCATTCTGATCGGGTACTTTCGGTCCTCGGGAAACAACACAAACTCAGCATCTTTAACAAGCTCTGCGGTCTCCTCCTCCGTCGCGATCACTTCCATCGGATAAAAGCTGTTCAGCTCATCTACCGATTGGAACTGCGTTACACGTCCTGTGGTAACAACCTTTTCGCGGCTGGCCCAGTCAGTATCCGGTTTATATTCAGCCTTGATATACCGAACCTGGGGATAATAGCCTCCGGTACTGATATAAGGCATATAATAAAGATAATACCTGCTGACGCCATCTACAGGGGCGAACAAGAACTCGCCCGCTTGTCTGTCAACTGAAACGGGTATGATATTGCGTATCGGTTTTTCGCTGCCCTGTGCAAGGAGGACGACACCTTTTTGGGCAACACCCTTATCACGCCTTCGCCACGGTACCCGGACCAGTACGGCTTCGGCCTTTTTTGTTATGTCGATAATCGCACGATGATTGCCGTAGGTCTCCTGGTCCCAACTGTCCACGCCGTATGATACTTTCACGCCTGCCGTTGCTATCATTTCGATAACCTCTAATACTTCTTTAGCTGGCGGTTGATCGACTTTGATAGTCTTTGCCTTTTCGATTAGTCCCTTTCGGATGAGAACGGCTTTTCCATAATAGGCCCCGTCGCTTTTATCCTCAGGATGCTTTTCGGTAAAGTCAGCAACGGCGTTTCTGGTCCTTGCCGCCAATTGGTCCTTGCCGGTTACATCATAGCAAAGCGACATCATATAATCCTGCATTCTGTAATCAGGTTCATAGGGCTTACCGGTTCCCAATCTTTCGGGATAGTCTTTGGACGCCTCGAAATGTTTTACGGCTTCAGCATACCAGCCACCAGCCATTTTGACAATTCCAATGCCCTTATGAGACTTAACGTAAAGTTCGTGAATCTCGCTTGCCCCTTCAAAGGGCAGTATCGTCGTTCTGTCGAGTATGCTCAAGGCCTCTGTAAACTGACCGCTGCCAACCAGTGCCCGGACCAGATCAAGTTCCAGAACCTGCTCGCCGGGAACTTTCTGAAGTGCGGTGCGAGCAACCTTTACGGCCGAATCAAACTGTTTTTGATCTATGTAGTATTTAACAAGATGGTGCCATGTGCGCTTATTCCCCGGTCCTTTCCTGGTTGCTGTTTGAAAATCGTTTCCTGCCAACTCCTTATCGACATCCAGATTCAGATACGCCCTTGCGATGTATAAGGGCACGAAATCCCCGGCATCAAGCCCGTTAATCAACTTCCGTGCTTCATCAATCCTGCCTTTGGACCAGTATATCAAGCCGAGATAATACTTCGCCTTCCAGCTTTTGGGATCGGTTTTGACCGCCCAGTCGAACACAGGGATCGACTCTTCACGGTACGGAAAGACCAGCTCCGCGTTTAGCGAGTTAGCGGTGTTGAGCAACGCCTTCGATTTAAGCAGATACGCCTTCCAGTAAACGGCTGTTGGCCAGTCCCCTGCCAGCGTAAACACCTCAACGGCCTCATCGATAAGGCCAAGGCCTGCGTAATAAACGCCCATCTCAACATAAGTCTCGTTGGCATACTCGCTCCGCATGAGCGATGTAAACTCCTTAAGCTTCCTGTTGCCGCTGTTGAGCAGATATGCCTCATACCGTGCATAATGATTTAACGGCTCGATCTCAAGAATCTCTTCGAGTGTATTTTTGGCGTCTCTATCTTCATCGCTTTTGCGTAAGGCGATAGACATCGCCTGTAATGCGTTAATGTTATACCTGTTATAATCAAGGGACATTTGCGCATATTCCATCGCGTCTGCCCAGTTACGCTCGATAATACCAATCTCTGCCCTTTGACAATAGGCCTGTGAACGGTACTCCATCGACCTGGCCGCCCAGCCGAAACTTTCCTTTGCTCCGACAAGCTTGCCCATCCGCCTCGAAATCACACCGTAAATATAGTTGGCTTGAGCGTCATACATATCCTCTTTGATAGCCTCACCTGCCATCGCAAGGGCCTCATCGAGTTTCCCCATGCGCAGATACAGACCTGCAATCCTGGACATGGCACGAACATGCCTTGGCTGTTCTTTCAGGCATTTGATGTACCTGTCCAATGCTTCGGTATACCCTCGCCACTTCTCCTGACGAAGCCCTGCCATATACAGCCCCTCGCTTGTTCCTTCAAACACCTCGTGGAAGCGGATCGGCTTTTCAAGATCGTTTGCCTTTTTATCCGTAGTATAGGTAAGCAGATCACCAAGATCAACAGTGATGACGCCTTTAAGCGGTCCTTTTACTATCGTTTGATAAGTCTGCATCGGCTTGAGTTTTATCCTCTTACGGAACTTCTCCCGGCCGTCAACAACGACCACAAGTTCTTCATCTATCCGGCCTATAGCACAAGCGGCAACCTTAAAGCCAGCCGGTGTCTGGGCGACATTGAGCACGGCTTCGTCGCAGGCCTTAACCATCGGGCCGATGTCCTTGTAGGGGAACCAAACCTCACGCCACATATCACCCGACCCCGGGGAAAGAAAACCATGATCGTTCTGGTTTAAAAATCTTCCAGCCTGAAGTTCGGCGTATTGGCCCTTGTTATCTGTCAGCAGGTTTTCCCAGATACCGCCCTGTCTGGACAGCGCCCACAGCCACAGCTTATGCCCCGGTGAATCCTCATACTTTGCCCAGTGTCCGGTGCCGAACGCTTCGTCGTGCCAGTAGCAGCCGAAGAAATCCTCATACTCGCCCACCGTAAAATAACTCATGTGACTTCCGAAGCGGTTGTTTTTGTACCATGAAAGGTCACGTCCATCCTGACGGACAGGCCAATCCTCCAACGGCACCAGGAAACTATGAGCGATATGACCGGTCCCCGGATAGATCACCTGCATATCCTCGCCGACCTTAACACCGCTGTTCGTCCAACAGTAATATGATTGATCGATGGCTGACGGATTGTAGTAAAACGCCCTGGTCTCAAAATACGCCTTGTCTTTGGGCAGTCGTATCTCGATGCTCCACCTGCTCCTGCTGACCAGGTCCATCGTCCCGACGATGCAGCTTACACTGCCATCCGAGTTCTTTCGTGTAATATAATCGACAGGAGTTGAGGTTGCCGGAGTATGCCCGACCAGCCCGAAGTTGAACTCTATCCCGCCAGACGTCCACGGTCCGCGGAGAGCCACCTCACGAAACTTCACAGCATCGTTGGCATATATAAATTCCCTGCCCGTCGATTTCTCTATTGCCCCCCATACCTTACCGCCGATCTCAGGCATTACCGTGACTTCGATATAGGGATTTTCCAACGTAACAACGGTCCACTCCCTGTCGATGGCATCGACACTGAACTGATCGAAAAAATTGTACGGATAAATCTTAGCGCTAAGCCCCCACATACTCTTTCGCACAAGGATCGGAACAGGGTCAGCACCGCTAAACGGGTAGGTCCTGATGATCTGACGCTTTTCGCTGATATCAGCACCAAACGCGAACACACAGACAGCCAGAAAGAACAACACAAGACATGACTTCTTCATATTACACTCCTATTTTGTAATAGTACTATTGCATGGGTCCGGACAGCGGCCATTGGTAACATTTTAGCCAAATGTTAAATAACAGGATACCGCCTGCGGCGGAAGCAATTTTACGCTGGATTCCAGCCTTCGCTGGAATGACACGGATGGCGCTGGAATGACAA
>DAOWHR010000061.1 GCA_030641315.1 Anaerohalosphaeraceae bacterium
AGGTTTGCAATTTCTTTCGATGTTATTTGATAGGTGATTTTCAGTGGTCTCATCATAAATCCTTTCAGAAATAAAGATCATGATGATATTATCGGACATCGGCTTGAATTAACTTGAATTATTATTAGACCTGTCATGCCGGATGCTTTTGCAACGCGTGCCCACTGGTCGGTGTTCAGGTCGGTTGGCTTAAATACATCGGTGGAGACATCGCCGTAGCCCCACTCCTGACCCGTATAGGTGTTTAATCCGTAACAGACGAGGCCGAAATATTCCATTTCATGCCATGCGATCTGGTTGGCGGTTGGTACGGCACCGAATGGGTCCGGCGGTGAAGCCGTTTTCTGTGCGGCACAAGAAGCAGGTATTACAATCGATAGAGCCAGGATCAACGACACTGATCTGTTCATGGTATCTCCGGTTTATTTTGGGTATATTTTAATTTCGAGGATCGTGAGCACTTCGTTTGCATGGGTAATGTTGAGCCTAATGCTGTCGGTGGTTACTGTTTTGAAGGTTATGTCTTTATTGGAGCCAATGGTTGTTCCTTTGTGTATTGTTGTCCATTCGGTTCCTTCTTTTGCCTGGAGTTCGAATTTTTGAGCACGGTTCCAGGTGCCTTCGTCTATTGTTATTCGGCTTACTTTTGAGGTTTGAGCAAGCTGCAATTCAATCCAGGCTGAGCGTGAATTTTCTTTAGCGCCCCATCGCGTGGATGGATTGTTATCAATGGCGAATGCGGAGAGGTAATCTTTGTCCCAGGTCGATGAAGCTTTGACTGATTTGATCTTAAGGGGTTTTGGCGGGAGTTTAATTTCGCCGCGGATGTATTGGCCGACTTTTTTTAGAGTTTTGACGTCAATGTCGCGGATTCGGCCCGAGCGGTCGGGGCCTACGTCGAGGGAGAAGATGTTACCGTATTTTTTCGCTCCGAGATAATCTTCATATATCTTTTCGGCAGAGCAGGCGAAGTTATCGTTTTCGGGGAGTGAATAGAACCATTGTGCGCCGCGCATTTTTGAGCGTCCCTGACCTTCGAGCATTGGGTATGTAAATTCGGCGAGATAAAACTTATTTTCCCCCTGGAAGAATTTCGCGCGTCCTGCTCCTCCAATTGTTTCGGCAGAATTATCAGATAGTGGGCCGGGTTTGCCTCGTTCGCCGAGGCGGATGTCCGCACCGGCTTGATCTCCGTGGTTGTAGCCAACGAAACAGGCTGGCTGGATCGACTTTACGAATTTGGCGGTTTCTTCGTGTGAGAGACCGCCGGTTCCTACTGCGTGATCGAACCAGATATATTCAATTGGTCCGTATTGTGTGAGGAGTTCGCGGAGTTGGGCCTTTTTGATGTCGGGGCGGTCAATTGAGGTATGAATATCTTTGCGGCCTGACCATGACCAGTCGCCTTCGGAGAAATATAGAGCAATCTTGATGCCGTACTTGTCACAGGATTTTTTAACGGCTGCAAGGACATCAACGCCTAGCGGAGAGTTTGTTACTTTGCGGTCGGTTGTTTTTGTGTCCCAGAGGCAAAAGCCATCGTGGTGCTTGGTTAGAAAGAGGATGTAGCCCATACCAGCGTCTTTCATTGTTTTGCACCACTGGTCCGGATCGAAACCGGTTGGATTGAAAAAGCTGATGTCTTCGACGCCGGGGGACCATTCGTAGCCGCTGAATGTGCTGAAGGACCAGCAGACGAACATCCCAAATTGAAGGTCCTGCAATTCTTCGGTTCGCTGTGCCATGTCCGGTTTGCCCGGCGAAGCAGTTACGGCAGGCGAGGTTGCGCAACCTGCTACGATGATACTAATCAGCAATACAACAATGATCCTCTTCATAATATTTTCCTTTAGTATTAACGTTACCATTCAATTACAATATCTACATTCGGTTGTCTGTAGCTTTGGTGCCATTTTAATGTCCATAGCTCTTCACACGGCACGGCACGGGTACTGCCATCGAAGAAGGTCGTGCAAATATATTTGTCGTGGCGGTCGAAACAATAGCGATTCATCTGGCCGTATGAATAAGAACCGAACCAGTAATTATAATATTCATCGGCAGGCAATGGACTGTCAGTGGCAAATGGGTAACCTGCTACCCAAGTGCAGTCCATCATTAGAGGTATTTTGCTGCCGCCCGGTGAACTCATTTTCTCCCAATGATCTTCATAGGCGTATCCCCAGGTCTGGCCTTCCCCTTTATGTGCCCAGCCGTTGGTTCCGTAGCTTCCGAAGTAAGTCTCGTCAGGTTTGCCGCTTTCTGCGCGGATGTGATACCACGCCTTGTCCGGTGCTCCGTAGTTTGCTCTACCAAGATTTTCGTGAACAAATTCCGAAGCCGGTGATAAAGGTTTGGTCGCTTCGGGGCAGATGCGAAGATCGTCAGAATCGTAGTACTCGATGAGTTTTTCGGACCAAAATTTACCCTCGGTCCGAAAATACAAGGGAATAATAATATCATTGAAGTCTGACGCATACAACATAAACGCCAAACCAAAAGACCGGGTACTTGTCATACAGACCGTTTTGCGAGCCTGCTTTTTTACCCTGCCCAATGCAGGCATAAGAATTGCGAGAAGCAAAGCGATGATGGATATGACTACCAGTAACTCAATTAAGGTAAAACCATGTTTTTTCCGAGCATTTTTCATTGCATATCCCCTAAAGGAACGTTGATCTTCTCTCTAATGTATTTATATATTGGTCACTTCTTCCATTGCGATCTCGGCCCATTGCCAGAGACGTTTGGGGTCGTTGCGTACCGTTGAAATGTCTTTCATAATGAATTCGATATGACAGTTGCCCTGCGCGGTTTCTATCATTTCTCGAATGTCTGCTCTAGCTTTTTCCGGTTCCCAATCTGTTTCGGCGAGGACCGCGGGGCTTGGTTTTCTGCTGATTACGTAATCGGAGTCAATCTGGCTGACTACACGATCAAGGTCGCACCATGGGCTGATGGAAATTTTCCTGAGGTTCGGTACTTTTCGGAGAATATCGATCTTGCGATCGAGTGGTTCGCAGCAGCCGTAGTAAGTCAGGCCGAATCTTTCGAGCCAGCGCAGGTCGTGTTTCAGTGCAAATTCCCAGTGCATGTCGGGTGAGACTTCGGAAAATATCTGGGCGTTTGAGCAGCCCCACATGTTGTAAGGGTGAACGTGGTTCGGGTCGTAGTTATCGGTTGGCAATTCGTTGGTAAAGCCGTATCCTCCTGAGCCTATACGGGTGTTGTCATTGTCGAGCGAGAGCAAATTCATGCTGTCAAACTGGTCGAGTTCTGTCATCCATGCATCGACCATTCTTGATACGGCAGCGTTTACCATATCGGGACGCAGGATCATATCCATCATCGCCTCCTGTATGCCCCACCAGCGG
>DAOWHR010000341.1 GCA_030641315.1 Anaerohalosphaeraceae bacterium
GACAACCACCACCAACCACAGTGCTGCCGATGCGCCCTTCCCGCACTTGCCAATACCATCTGTTACGAAATACTCATTTGCGTTCATGCACATGTTAACAGGATCGTACATTAGCGAATACACCTATGACCAATCAAAGCTTCAATCTTTTTGTCTACGGCTCACTGAGGGACCCGGTCATCTTCAAATCTGTCTGCGGGCTGGGCTTTACACCCAGAGCATCAGCGGTAACAAGAAAAACTCTCAAAGCAGAACTTGCAATACTCCCAAGGCACCAGAAAGTAAGCCCGGACAATGTTTACTTTTACGCAATCCCAAAAAAAAATGTCAAAATTGAGGGTTTCGTAATATTTAACATCCCGGCAGAAGCTATCAACGAGATCGATAGATACGAAGGCAAGTATTATGAAAGAGAAACCGTAGAGATCAACACAGCAGCAGGACCGATCCAGGCACAGGCATATCTTGGCAGCAGCAGACAAATGCGAAAAAAATTCGGCGACCGGTTCCATGTCAATCTGATACATGAACTGTGGCTGAGAAAACGCATCGAAAAATTCTTTTGTGACAACACAAGACCAGGCGAAAGATCGATCGATGCGGATATCGAACGAAGGGCAAGACGTGAACTTCTCGGAACCACCGAACGCGACCTGATAGTCAGTCACCTCGGCAGCAACGTCGTCAGCGACTACTTTCTCGAACATGAGCTTAACAGACCATGCCCAAGCATCATGCACCTCTATTATGAGGACCAGGCCAAACCCTTCATCGACAAATACATCGCTCTCGTTGTCAAGCAGATACTCCTCAACCAGTTTGAGCAAAAACTTCATGATCGTTTCCGCTATGAGCTTGAAAGGCTTTTCCCTTCAAGACGCTACTTTACAAGGTCACTAAGTCTGCTTATTGCGCTGCGAATGATAAACGCTAACGAAAAGGCCGTCGATGCGGTTCTAAGTCGATGTTTGGATGAAATGCCCCCTTCTCCGGACTATGACCTGCTCGACTATGTTAAGTACGCCATAAGCGCCGCCGACAGCATTTTCGACTCCCGTGTTGCAAGAAGCCAGATCGCAGGCATCGCGAGTAAACTCCAACCGGGACTGATGCCCCTTGGTGTAGAGCTTGAATTCAGCAACCTGGGCTACAAAGCTTTGGACACAGAACAGGCTGGCGCAGACCCGGACTTTGACGGCTTCAAATACTTTTATGATTTTCGGCTGGATGTCCTCACATGGAAACTCGGCGGTTATATTGACGACCATTCCGGATCGCATGACGTACCAAGGCGCCGAGGTTTTTTTGAAGTCGCGCCCGGAAGACTAAACATGTTGGGAGATGTTTCAAAGCCGTCGACAAACGACCCGTGGCTGATGAATCAGTTTATACGGGAGATCACAAGATTCTACCCCATCAGACCCCACAGTATGCACCTGTCTTTACAGATGAGAAAAGGACAACTGGGCAAACAAAAAGTACTGCCGTTAAGTTATGTAAAATGCCTCCTTGCTCTGGGAGGCGGAACACAGGAAAGATCGAAAGGCAGGTTGTGGATTTCAAGACTTGCCCAGGCCGAGATACAGGACAACAGGTTCGGCGAAGAACTGGTCTTCTCAAGAACAAGCAAACGCAAATATCACCTGCCCCCGGAAAGTGCCACCGAAAGAGCATTCGCATACAACCCATCCTATACCCATCAGTACAAATTCATCCGTCTGGATGGACGGGCAAACTATGAACCCCTGATATTGGCTCTAAAGGGTTTGCAGATCGAGTGCAACCCCGCTGACTTCCTCACCGCACAACAAATGATCGACAAACCAAAACTGCAAAAACAATATCAGCAGCTGAAGGAATGGGCAGATGACCCTACGGAAATCAGTCGCCAAACCAGAAGCCGCTTCATACAGGCCATACAGCAGGGACTTTTGAATGAAACCCACCGGCACCCGGCACATAAGCTGCATTATATTGACTGGGCAATCAGCGCGATCGACGTACAATTGAGACTTTTCAATAAGAAAATCGCCCGGCAAGTCCCGTAATAACCCTCACTGACGAACCCCAAACACTCCTGTCCAGCATGTTTTTTTCTTCCAATTCGCATTATTGTCCGCCGGATGTTGACTTTCGGTTCAATTTGATTTATAAATTCGTTTTGACAAACTATAATTATTTGAAATGTTAGGACACACTAATTATGTATCTTAAAGGAAGTAGCTGGCAGGAACGTTACCTGGCCAATCAGGTTTACACTCTGCGTTGCAGGATCGCTGAAAAACCGGGCATGGTAGGAAAAATAGCTCAGGCAATCGGCACTTGCGATGTTCATGTTGGAACCATCGATCTGGTTGAGCTCGGTGCAACGGATCAAAACCGTGAAATTCTGGTATTTTGCAAAACAACTGATCAGCTGGACAAAGTTGTCAATGCTGTAAACGCGATACAGGACGCCAAGGTTCTCGAAGTAGTAGATGAAGTTGCAGAAATCCACCGTCGCGGAACAATTCAAATGGTCAGCCGCGTACCTATCGAAACACTCACCGATCTTCGTATGGTCTATACACCTGGCGTTGCGGACGCCTGCCTGATGATCAAAGAAGATACCGACCAGGCATGGGAGATGACAGGAATTTGTGACCGTGTCGCAATAGTTACCAACGGAACCGCGGTACTCGGTCTCGGAGCTATAGGCCCGCTCGCGTCGCTTCCCGTAATGGAAGGCAAAGCCGCTATATTCGCTGAATTCACAGGCATCAGCGCCGTCCCGGTTCTCATTGATTCAAATGATGTCGATACTATCGTAGAAACCGTCGTCCTGACAGCAGGCAGTTACGGTGCCATCCAGCTCGAAGACATCGCAGCGCCTGCATGTTTCGAGATTGAAGACAAGCTGCGTGCCAGGCTCAACATCCCGGTCTTCCACGATGACCAGCACGGAACAGCAACTGTAGTTCTTGCTGCCCTAATAAACGCACTGAAACAGACAGGCAGAAAACCGCAGGATTCAACCGTCCTAATGCTCGGGGCAGGAGCAGCAGGCATCGCCATTTCAAAGATCCTTATAGACTTCGGTATCAAAGACATCGTCGTGTACGATTCAGCCGGAGCGATCTACAAGGGCAGAACAGAAAAGATGAATCAATACAAAGAGAAGCTCGCTGAGATTACAAACAGCAATAAAGTTACATGTCCATTGGCCCAGGGATTCAAGGACAAGGATATTTTCATCGGTGTCGCCCAGCCGAACATGGTAACAAAAGATATGATCGCCTCAATGGCAGACAACCCCATCGTTTTTCCGCTTAGCAATCCGGTCGGAGAGATCAGCAAGGAAGAAGCCCGCCAAGCCGGTGCCGCCGTAACCGCGGATGGCCGTGACGTAAACAACGCATTGGCATATCCTGGCCTGTTCAGAGGCGCTCTCGATGTCCGTGCAGAATCGATCACCTCACAAATGCAGGTAGCAGCAGCTTCAAAACTAGCCGAGATTTCACCGGAAGGTTACCTCCTGCCCGACATGCTCGATAGAGAAGTTCACATGCAGGTAGCCCAGGCAGTCGCAGAGGAATACCAAAAAAACAAAAGCTAGAGCACTTTAATCTTTTCTGCTCCGCTTTATGCCATCGAGAGGACAAGGCTGGCAAAGAAGAATACGCAGCAATATTGAAATATTGCGAGTAATTTTGATGCCGCCAGCCAAAGCCGCAACAGGCAAAAAGCGAGCACGAAAAATTAAATTGCTCTAACATTACTAAAAAGAATGAGGTCTGTCTATGTTTCGAAGATTATTATGCATGAACATATTAATTGTAATGGCTGTTTTGCCATCTCTGGCACATGCCCACTCACATACACATGTAGGACGAAATCCCGATGGGATCTGGGGCAGCAACGATGATAATCAACTATGGCTTTTTGCAACACCGGACCAGCCGCAATGGGGTACTATTGAGATGCTGCCAACCGGAGAATTTATTGGCAGCAAAGAAATCTATGTGGCCCAACTTGATTGCTGGCATTCTGCTCATCCTGAATCGGGGTTGTTTCAGTTGGATTTTAATAATGAATCAACCACGCCCGGCTGGCAGATAGAATTAAAACGAATCAGTTTCTCGGACCCAACCAATTTCTGGATGGAGGATGAAGCTACGACCCTTGAGATATTATCAGCAGATGGCGACACCCTTGCTTTTGAGACACCCGATTGGGATGTCGAATTGCCCGATGGCAGTGGCGGATCGGGAGCATGGCATTTCCATTCACATACAGAATTTCTGGCTTTGGCCGATGGCCCAGGTGAGACATTCTCGGCAACATTTACGGTTATTGATACAGGCTCAACAGGTTTCTCTGAGTCTGCTTATTACACTATCAATTTCCAGACGGTACCGGAGCCGTGTTCACTGGTGTTGTTTGTACTTGGAGCAGTTTCGCTCGTTAAATCCCAAAAGAAAAATTTCGTCTAATACAGGCAAACAATGAAATATCCAAAACTTAAATGTTGCGGTATGCTTAAGACATCTGGATGGGGCCAATTCAACGGCCCCATCCAAACCCGTCGCAACAGCACTCCTAATAACGGCTTTACCCTTATTGAATTGCTGGTTGTAATATCCATCATTGCTCTTCTGCTTGGTATACTTTTACCATCCCTTAATAAGGCAAAACAGTTGACCAGAAAGTTAGTCTGCTCCAGCAATATGCGTCAGATGGGCATAGCATTGAACACCTATCTCATCGACAACGAAGATCGGTTGCCGGATAGTTCCTGTCACGTTTCCGACCCCCAAAAATATTGGATTACAATTTTGTCCGAGTATCTTGGTGAGCAATTACTGTTTCGTTGCCCAAGTGATAAAGCTAAGAAATTCGTTGACTGGAACAAACCGCTTGATGAACAGCCAGGCGATTTAAGGTGGTCAAGTTTTTCACTTAATGCCTTACTTGATTCAAAAAGCCCCCGGTATAGGGGACGCTACAATAAAGTAAAAGCAATTCGTAAACCACAGTATTGTATCTATGTTGCCGAGTGTCCATCTTCGTGGACATCTGCTGATCACATTCACCCTGAAAATTGGTTTTACAATATCGAATTAGCAAAAGGACAAATAGCGTGGGACCGCCATTCGGAAAAATCGAACTACCTTTTTGCCGATGGGCACACAGAGTTATTGAAAATAGAACAAACTTATAGTTGGCCTGGAAATTGTTATTGGTTTCCTGAATCAGCTCCTTCCTGGCCAGCCGATGATTAAAAGTACAGAAAATCAAAAAAGGGATAAATTATGAAAAGCGTTAAAATATTTACTTGGACAGTTGTATTGTTATTAGTGTCGGGGGTTTGTTATGCAGATTGCCCTTTTGATCATTTTTTAATCGGCTGCAATCAGGATGGTATAATTGGTACCGCTGACGATAACAAACTATTCGTTGATTGCACACAGAAGTATCGACATAGCGATCCTGGCCATAGCGGTGACCCAACATGGCTGAACTGGCATTACCCATTGTATTACAACATTCGGTATGACCGGTACCAGATTGGTGAGCCTGGCTTTGATGTCATAACAAACAATGATCCAAACAGACAACTTCAGGGAACACCTGATATTGACTACAGGATAATTATTGAATGTGTTTCGATTAAACCAGGGTTTACGGCCAGGAATTCCACCTTGGGCATAGAGATAAACACATCAGGTGACTGGATAAATCACAGTGCACTACCAGATAAACATTTGCAATTGGAATATCGCAGCCCATCGCCATCAGGTGCTGCGGACATGCAATGGATAACTTATATTCTATATGATGATGTCGGTGTTTACGAGCCTTCA
>DAOWHR010000406.1 GCA_030641315.1 Anaerohalosphaeraceae bacterium
AGACGCCAGGTTATTCTATTTTACAAGATACCATACAGTAGAAAAGCTTGCCAAGATACTCGAAGAGCAGTTCCGTAAACAATTCAAAAATGCCAAGGGCAAGGATTATCCTGTTCCGGATTATACGATAAGCCAGAACCGTCCGACGAACCAGTTGATAGTTCGTTGTCCGACGGTCGCCGATGCCGAGCAGGTCGTGGAATTTCTCGAGCATGTCGATGTCGCGCCGATACAGGTCAAGATCGATTGTATGATATCAGAGGTTTACGCTGACCACACAATGGACTGGGAGACGACAATAGAGATAGACAATTTGCTGGGCGAAGGGATTTCACTCGGTGGAGACGGCCAACCTGCTTTTCCAGGTGCCGCTCTTCGTGATGCTGCCAGGGCGACTTTTGGCCTTAAAACCGGTTATGTGCGTAATCCAGGCGTAGCAGGCCACGAGTTCAAAGCATTGGTGGATATTCTTGCATCGCGCGGTTATCTAAAGATCCTGATGAATCCTCAGCTTGAAGTCGTCAACGGTGAAACTGCCACTATCAGTGCTGAAGAGAGAGTGCCTCTTGACGAGATTTCGTATGTTAATCCTTCCAGTGATATCATAACTCTGTCTACTCGATATGAAGATGTTATAGATTCGCTTGAAGTAACGCCTTATGTATTCGGTGATGGCTCAATAGGAATAAAGACCAGAGCACTTATAGGTTCCAAATCAACACCGGAAGGTGTCAAGCAGGTTCCGATCGTCACCAAGCGGGAAGTTGAGATACAGGAAAACCGCATAAGACAAGGCGAAAGTCTTATAATCGGCGGCATCAGGAAGGTTGAGAAGCGTTCCGTTGTTAGGGGTGTTCCGTTTCTAAAGGACATTCCTCTGCTGGGCATACTTTTTTCCAGTAAGGATTTTGAAGAACGAGGCAAAGAGATCCTATTCATCCTGACGCCAACCATATCTTCCGGCGGTGTTCCAAACGACGAGATGGTGGATTTGCTCAGGGACAGGCATGATATGGCTGTTTCCGAACTTTCCCTGGTCGAATCGATAACCGACCCGTTCGGTACGGGAAAGTATACCGATATGATCGAAGAGGAAGCGACAGCCGCTGAGATCGGCCGCGTCAAGGCGGAGATCGAAAAAACCCATATCGAGAGAAAGGCCCAGTGGCTTACCGACGAACTGCGAAAGGCCAAAGAGCAGGTTACCGCTCAGCAGGAAATGGCCGAAAAAACTCAAAATAAGATCAACGACTTAAAAGCAGAGGTAGACAGGACCAGAGTCGAAGCACAGGCTCTGGTCGAAGCGCAAAAGGCAAGTGAGCAAGCACAAAAGGCTAATCAACCCAAGCCGGATAAAGCAGCAGAAACTCCCGGATCGGAAACTCCAGGGGCAACGGATGCTGACAAGAAGGAACAGAACCCTCCTCCGGTACCCGGCAAAGAAACGCCGCCTGACACCCAGCCTCCGGTACCTCCTGCAACTGAAAAGGTAGAACCTCCAAAAGCTGCCGAGGATAAGGCGGCAAAACCAAAACCGACTCCGGAACAGGCCGCTCCCGAAAAAAAGGCTCCAGATACAAACCCGCCCAAACAAGCATCTCCTGAGAAACCGGCTGATAAAGAGCAGCCTGCCGACAAGAGTTTTACAGGTGTATCCTTCAGGCCGCTTGAACAAAAATCAGATCCCAGGCTCGCAGATCAATAAGCCAGCGGATCGATCTCATGCGGTAGTTTCTCAAGCGGGCAGCCGTTGCATTTTGCTTTTGGCTTGCAGTATTCTTTCCCCGCCTGAACAAGCAGGGCGTGATATTCGTTGAACAGATCACTGTCGTCTGGCAGAGAGCTTTCAAAAAAGTACCGAACCTGCTCATATCCGCCCTCAGGTTCGATCAGCAGGTGCCGGAAAAATATGCGGCAGGTATAGGTATCGACAACGAATACTTCCCTGTTATATGCGTACAGCAGAATTGAATCGGCAGTTTCAGCCCCTATTCCTTTTATTGCCAGCAGTTGATTCCGCAACTGGTCAGTAGGGATCGTTTCAAGCCGGTCAACTTCACCGTCATATTCCGTGAACAGGAAGTTAAGGAAATTTTTAAGCCGCTGTGCCTTGATGTTATAGTAGCCGGCTGGTCGAATTAGCTGGGCCAGACACTCTGGTTCCATGATGTGCAGGCTCGTCGGCGTCATAGCATTGGCCTGCTTCAAATTCAATATGGCCTTTTCAACATTTTTCCAGTTTGTATTCTGGGTTAGTATCGCGCCGATAATGACTTCGAATCGACCGTCAGCGGGCCACCACTTTTGCGGGCCGTACCGGTCATAGAGCAATTGATATATCCGCATTAATTTATCTGTTTCCATTACTGCCTCTGTAATAACGCTGAAAAACGGTTTTTGCTTTACTTTTTGTCCGGGACAGTTTAGAACCGTAACCCATGATAGTCTCAAAATGAGTTCTAGAGCACTAAAAATTTAATTGCTCGAATATTTGGTTCAGTATGTGCCCATCAGGTAAAGATAAAACCAAACGTATCACAAGTCAACTGATGAATTATGTTCCGGATTCATATATGGACAGAACATCAAGGCCTATCTATGCCCTGGCATATCTCTTGTTGTTTATCGTTCTCTATGAGATCGGTACTGTTCTGGTAAGCCCGCAATTGCTTTCTGACTCGTTCGCCCATTCTAACAGGCGTGTTGTGATTTCATTTATATGGATCAAGGAGGCGTTGGTATTCTTAAAATTTTCAGAGAACGTCGCCTGGTTCGCTACGCCGATGGTTGTCGTTGTGATACTGTTAGCATGGCAGTATGTCTCCCGTACAAGCTGGCGGGTGTCAATCAAAGACTTCGGCCCTATGACCGTCGAGTGTCTTGTTTATGCGGTTCCGTTGATAGCCATGACCTTATTTATAAACAGACACCCCGCAACGCAATCGGTACTGGCGGCAATAAGTGCAGGTTCGTCAGGTTCGCTTATTGCCGATATTGTAACCGGTATCGGAGCAGGCATTTACGAAGAGCTTATTTTCAGACTTGTTCTTATAAGTTTCATCGTATTGTTTCTGCACGATTTGCTTGGGGTAAGCGATAAGTGGTCCCTGTTTCTGGCCATTTTTATATCTGCAATTCTTTTCAGTGCCCACCACCATGTATATTTTGTCGGAGGCCAATTTAAATTTGGCGAAGCATTCTCCTTTTCCACGTTTGTTTTTCGTTTTCTGGCAGGGGGGTATTTCGCGGCCGTTTTCGCCGCACGGGGGTTTGGAATTGCCGCCGGAACGCACGCGTTTTATGATATTATAGTTGCAATCCTCAACGCAGTGTTCTTTGTGGAATAAATATTGTATCAGGACAGATAACAAACGAATTTTTTTAATTTTTTTTAGCGGTTCTTACTCGTTTAGAAACCCGCACTTGCAAGATAATCGTCCTATAAGCCCCTGTTATTGCGTTTTCAGTACTGATAATCTACTTGATTTGATTTGTGTGTTTTTAGTATAATACATTCACTGCTGGACCGCAGATAATGCTGTTGTTAATTACGACCATAGATGAAACCGGGGTGATCTTTATATGGATAATTCGAAAACAAAACTTATTATCAGTGATTTGTCGTTCTCCTTGTACCAGAGATCCTTGCATCCGGAGCTTTTCGAGATCCATGCGTCCAGAAAGATCAAAACGGATAAGTATGAGGCCGATATATGGGCCACAGGTTGTTCCCATGTCATAACGGTTAGCGCTGGTGATATGTGCCTTTGTGAACTCATCTCATTGCCGGGACAGCCCTTGCCGAAACGCGGGTTGATCGAACGTTTTCAGTTTCGAGGCCACAAAAATCATAAATGCAGTCTGAGTCGCGGCTTAAGCTATATGACCGATTTCCAGGTAGAGAAAATGAGTGCGAATCTGTACAGACAAAGTCATCTCGATCTTGAGCGTTTTGCCAAAAATCGCGGACTCTTCCTGACATTCCCGGATGTATCATCGACCGGTCTTGAGCCGTTTAGCTACATAGACTTTGAGGCTCGTAAGAACGAACTGCATATTCACGCTTTCCATGCCTACCCGGAGCAGATCACCATAATCAAGACGCAGTCACTGGTAGGTTTTTACGGCTGATCTTAAAAGAGTTGGATTGATAACAGCCTTTTCGCCGGTGATCGCCGGTCACTTCTTTTCGCCGGAAAGCCATTGCTCTGTCAACATTTCCAGATCAGTATCATTGACAGCATTGTCGTTATTTATGTCACCGGCAAAGTTGGTCCTAACATTTCCCAAACGATCCAGGGTCCACGGACAGTCGTTGGGGTCAGGAAGATTATCAGGGTCGGAGCAGTCGCATAGCCAGTCAGCCGCGAATAATGAAAAATCGGTCATATCTACGAAGCAGTCATGGTTTATGTCGCCGTATTCCGGTGCGTAGCAGAGATTGATATTGTCCAGTGCTATGTAGCTGCGGTATATAGTGTCAAGGACGTCATATACTGCAACTTCGAAAATATACTCGCTGGCTGTTGCCTCGGTAAAACGGTACTCGAAATGCTGCCATCCCTCCGTCGAGCCGTGTCTGCCGACATCGATCTTCTGATGATAGTTCTCATATCCATCGTTCGTTTCAGTGTCAAGACCTACGATCAGCAGATCAATAACATCGTTGGGGTCCGTTGGTGAGATAAGTCTTACCGATGCATAGTCGTTATATGGAATATAATCTAATGTCCCGAAGAAATAATTAAACGATATACTCTGTCCCTCGGCGGGGTTTATTTGCTGAGAAAGAATTGAATTGCCGGTGACCCAGCCGAGGTCTCCCGTGGAAAGGAGAACGAAGTAGTTGCCTGAAACTGCGTCAAGACCATCTGATTTTACCTCAGGCCACCAGAATGTATTTTTTTCACTGTCCTTTAAATCCTTAGGTTCGAAATGATCTTTAACCGCGGTGTAGTGAATTATGTCCCAAAAGGCTGGCGTGTCAAAACCTGATGCTCTGCTGGGAACGTCAACGATCTCAAAGCTGCTGTTTGTCAGCGCAGACAAAACGACACCTGTGGGCAACAAGGACATTAAGATTAGTATTACTAAGGCCTTGGGGGTACCTGTCATTATATCATCACCTGAAAGAATACTTATTTATATAATACATACTTTGGGAACAAAAAGCAAGTTCGGTATTATTTATATTTTTTTCTGGAAAGTTAAGATTTCCTGCTTTTCAGTGTTTATAAAAAACAACACAGGTCTTATCTCACGCTTTTTCAGTACTTTAGACGCCTGTTGTTTGCAAAGTTGATCTGTCATGTTGATGTTTGTAAACGTACCTGCTTAATGATTATAGGACGTACAGTTGCCGAGTTGTTCAAAATAGCGTTTTTTGGGTTGATCAGCGATGATAATTGCTCCAAAAAACACCCATACCGATCAAAAAACATAGTTGGTATGTTGTTTGCACCTGAAAAACGCGCTAAGGGTACAACCAGAGAGGAAGGGTGCACAGATGGAAGATGCCGTCTTTGAAGAGAAGATCAACGAATTAGTAAAAGAGATAGGTTCCATGCCGAGCAGGGACAGGAGGCAGGCAATACTTATTATACGTAAGGGTGCCGGTCCGCAGGATCAATTAAAGCAAACAGTTGCTCGTTTGCAGGATTCGCTGGATTATCTTCGTGTCAGCATAAAATACCTGAAATTCGATCTTGAAGCTACCAGGCGGGAAAACGATTATCTTACTGCCTTGCTCAAAGAAGAAGGGCGGTAGTGTGTTATTATAGGTCTGTGTCTCAATGTTGCCTGACCAGATTGATTCCGCAGTTACTCATTTCATCTTAAAATCGCTGCAATCGGCGGTTTTTCTATCCTAAAGCGAATTATTTCTTCATTTTCGTCTGTATCTAACCGATATCCCCTCAGTCTTGATTGACGTCGTTATTGTTTTTTCAATGCGAACAATAGGCCTTGAACGAGCATATTATAATTGGGAAGATTGTAAAATAATTCGCATTTGTTTGACACGCTGGACAGGTGTGGTAGAATTTTGAACTTAGAGACCAGAACTTGTTAAATGCTGTTAATATTGATAGCTTATTGATGAGTTTAACTACTTTGTAAAATTGTTTTGAGGTTACCATGTTTGAACGCTTTACGGACCGTGCCAGAAAAGTTATGGCTTTAGCCAATCAGGAAGCACAAAGGTTTAATCACGAATATATCGGCACTGAGCACATTTTGCTTGGCCTGGTTAAAGAGGGCAGCGGTGTTGGTGCCAATGTTCTAAAGAACCTTGATGTTGATATAAAGAAACTTCGCCTGGAGATCGAAAAGCTCGTTAAGAGCGGCCCCGACATGGTAACTATGGGAAAACTCCCCCAGACCCCAAGGGCAAAAAAGGTCATCGAGTTTGCCATCGAAGAGGCAAGGGCGTTGAACCATAATTACGTCGGAACCGAGCATATTCTGCTTGGTTTGCTCAGGGAGACCGAAGGGATTGCAGCCAGAGTGCTGATGAACCTTGGTCTTAAGCTTGAAAATGTTCGTCAGGAAGTGCTCAATCTCCTCGGTGCCGGTGTCGATCCGAATTACCAGGGCATGAGTATGAAGATGGGACCTGCCTCCGTTCAGAAGCAAAAGAGTAAAACTCCCGCTCTTGACAGCTTCGGCAGGGACCTTTCGGAACTGGCAATGCAGGATGTTCTTGACCCTGTCATCGGTAGAGATGATGAGATCGAACGACTTATCCAGATACTGTGCCGCCGAACCAAGAATAACCCTGTTCTTCTCGGCGAAGCCGGTGTCGGAAAGACAGCGATCGTAGAAGGTATGGCCCAGCGTATAGTCAATAAAAATGTGCCCGAAATACTCAAAGAGAAACGTCTGGTCGTTCTTGACCTTGCCATGATGGTAGCAGGGACCAAGTACAGAGGCCAGTTCGAAGAGCGTATCAAGGCTGTGATAAGCGAAGTAAAAAGAGCAGGCAATGTTATCCTTTTCATAGATGAACTGCACACTCTCGTCGGTGCAGGCGGAGCTGAAGGCGCTATTGACGCCTCGAACGTACTCAAACCCGCTCTTGCACGTGGCGAAGTTCAGTGCATCGGTGCCACCACATTTGACGAGTATCGCAAGTATGTCGAAAAAGACGCCGCTCTTGAAAGGCGATTCCAGACTATCATTGTTGAGCCGCCTTCAAAAGATGAGACTGTTGAGATATTAAAGGGTTTGCGTGACAGGTACGAGGACCATCACAAGGTATCTTTTACAAACGAGGCTCTCTATCAGGCTGTTGAGCTTTCTACCCGCTATATCCCGGGACGCTGTTTGCCCGATAAGGCTATCGATGTTATCGACGAGTCCGGCGCCCGTGTAAGGCTTAAGAATATGACCCCGCCGCCAAACCTTGCTGAGATCGAAGCGAAGATAGAACAGCTTCAAAAGGATAAGGACCTGTCTGTCCGTAACGCCGATTATGAGCGTGCCGCATCTCTAAGAGACGAAGCCCAAAAGGCGATGGATGAAAAGGATAAAATACTGGCCGAATGGGCCGAATCCAGCAAAGAAACAGTCGGCGAGGTCGATGCCGAAGTGATCGCTGAAGTTGTCAGTAAAATGACAGGTGTTCCGCTTACAAGGCTGGAAAAGAAGGAAGCACAGAGACTGCTTGAACTTGAAGGCGAACTGCACAAGACCGTTGTATCGCAGGACGAGGCTATTACGACAATCGCAAAGGCCGTTCGCAGAGGACGCAGCGGACTAAAAGATCCCAACCGTCCTATCGGCAGCTTTTTGTTCATAGGCCCCAGCGGTGTGGGTAAAACCCTTCTTGCAAGGGCACTGGCAGAATTTATGTTCGGCGATTCGGAATCTATGATCCAGATCGATATGAGTGAGTACATGGAAAAGCACAACGTCAGCCGGCTGGTTGGCGCTCCTCCCGGATACGTTGGCTACGAAGAGGGCGGTCAGCTCACCGAACGTATCAGACGCCGTCCATACACGGTTCTGCTGCTTGACGAGATCGAGAAAGCTCACAGTGATGTTTACAACATGCTCCTGCAGATAATGGAAGAAGGCCGCCTGACCGACAGCTTCGGCAGAAAAGTTGACTTCAAGAACGTCATCCTGATCATGACAAGTAATATCGGTGCCGACCTTATCAAGAACCAGTCCGGTTTCGGGTTTGGTAAACGTACCGCAGAAAGCAATTACGAAAAGATGAAGGAACTGCTGGACAAAGAGATCGAGCGTTACTTCAGGCCTGAATTCATCAACAGGCTCGACGCGAAGATCGTCTTCCACGGTCTTACACGTGATGACCTTGTTACAATCGTCGATTACGAACTTAACAAGGTATTCAAACGTCTTGTCGAGCATAACCTCCATCTTGAGCTTGAAGATGCCGCAAAGGACTTCCTCATCGATAAGGGCTATAACCCCGAATTTGGTGCCCGTCCGCTCAGAAGGGCGATCGAGCACTACATCGAGGATCCGCTCAGCGAAGGTATGCTCAAGGGTGATTACAAGGAAAAGAACGTTATTAAAATAAGCGTTCAGGACGAGGACAGCCTAAGATTTGAAGGTGTCGCCAGTCCTGAGGCAAACAAAGAGGATGATGTCGTTGTCCATTCAGAGCACAACGAATAAGTTGTAACCGTAAAGATTCTTAAAGGCACATTGTCAAAACAGGGCAATGTGCCTTTTTTTAATTGGTCGTCTGGAAATAACTTGTTTCGTATCAGCTCTGGTTGTCCTGTTGTAAGAGACCAAAGGGTATTATCTGCTGGTTTTAATTATACCGTTGACGACTTTAAGTTTACCCTGGGCAAACAGCTTTATCGCTTCCGGGTATGCCAAACATTCCTGCTCGAAAACTCTTGCCGCTAGTGTGTCCGGTGTGTCGTCGTCTTTTACCGGGCAGGTTCGCTGTACTATGATCGGGCCTTTATCGTATTCGTTTGTGCAGAAGTGTACGGTGCAGCCGCTGATCTTGCAGCCTGCTTTTAGCACTGCTTCGTGGACGTGATGCCCCCACATTCCCTGCCCGCCGAAGCTCGGCAAGAGAGCCGGGTGGATATTCATTGCACGATTTTCGTAATTGTGCGGTATTTTCCACAAGCATAACCAGCCAGCCTGAACGACAAGATCGACTTTGGCTTCTTCAAGCTCATAAGTGATCGCCGCACTAAACCTTGCGATGTTATCATAATCCTTCCTGCGAATTATTTTTGGCTCTATCCCGATGTTTCTTGCCCGTTCAATGCCTTTAACCGAAGACCGTGAGCTTATCACAAGGACGATCTCTGCGTTTAAGTCCCCGGCCGAAATCTCCTGCTGAATATTTTCCATCGTCCTGCCGCCGCCGCTTAGCAGAATGCCGATCCGCAGTTTTTTGCCCTGCTTCTTTTTTGCTTTGCCAGCAAGGACGACATCCTTACGCATATCCATCGCACGATTGGCCAGTGCGTCTGCGTCTTCGTTGCTTTCGCGGTAAACATGCGAAACTTTCCAGCCGGAAAATTCGATAAGCAGGTCCATACACTGCTCGTAGAGTTCTTTGAGGTTTGGGCTTTTAACCCTGTAGACGCCGTTAAGCTGTTTGACCATTAGCTCGCTGTCGCTGAAAATATCTATCGTTTTCACGCCAAGCTCTCTGGCGTAGCGAAGCCCCTCAAGCATACCGGTGTATTCGGCATAATTATTGGTTATATCATCAAGAAATACACCTTTGCCTCCGATCAGGTTTTTGTTCCTGTCGTAAAGCACAAAAGCGCCCCCACCCGGGCCGGGATTGCCCCTGCTTCCGCCGTCGGTATACATGATCGCATGGTCAGACACTATAATTCGCTCCGAGAAAACCACATACCTGCTGAAAAAAAGCTGGCCGGTGACAGTTCGTGATAAATGCGGTTACTAGACACTGTCCTTATAAACCAGTATACGTGTGCAGTTTGGACAGCGGACGATATCGTCTTTTGTCATCAGCGTGTTCGTGGTTTCGGCAGGGACTCTCATAAAGCAGCCGCCGCAGCTGTAGATGTCATTGCGGTCATCCTGCTTGCCGACTTCGGCAATCGCTTCGCCGTCATAAGTCTCAGCTACACGATTAAATATTTCAAGTGTTTCGCCGGGGATATCTTTAGCTGCCTCATCCCAGTCCTTTTGTATCTCAGCGATCTCTTTTTCGTGTTTTGCGGCTTCAACATCGGTCTTTTTGCGGAGTTCGTCCAAATGCTTGCTTTGGTCTTCTATCTGCTGCAGGGTTGCTGTGCAGTTTTCTTCGTCGGCTTCGATATTCTTCATCAACTCAAGGATGTGTGTTTCCACCTTTGTGTTATCAGCCTTTGATGTGTTCAGTTCGGTCAGGATAGAGGAATATTCCTTGTTCGTCTTGGCCAAATTCAGGGCCGCACGATATTTAGCGATATGCTCATCTTTGGATTTCAGATCAAGCTCAAGCCTGTCAATCTGTACCCTGGCCAGTTTAATCTCCTCTTCTTTTGCAGCTAGACCGTTCCGCATGGTACGGATCTGGTTTTCCTGAAAGATCACACTACGCCTGCAGCGGGTAAGTTTAGACTTAACCGTGCGCATTCCGTTTTCAACGCTTTGAAGCTTTATCAACCCATGCAGTACAGGTCCCATTTCCGATTCCTTATATAACTTAATCCCCAAAACCAACAAAACCACCCTGGATAGACATTTTTTCGCGAACGATCTCCATCCAACGTGGCATAACAGCCCCATTATGATAAATAGGAAGCTCCCTGCAACAAAAATCTTCGTCTTTTTGCCGGTTCCTTAACAATATACTTTTCCATCTCGATAAAACAGTGATTCTACTGTCGGTCAAACAGGCTGTCAAAATGTATTTTCATATTCTGGCAGTATTAAGTTCAAAATGAGGTTGAAATGACCGGCTGTGTGCTTATAATCTTGTCAGGATTTCAATGAGTTTTAATATAGTGCTTTGTAAAGATTAAAGTTTCGGGTTATTGCGAAGTACCCAATGGGTAGATGCAAGGAAGAAAACGAAGCCCTGCAGATGCAGGTCGAGGATTTCTGACGCAGCAGATGCCCGTTGGCTGCAAGCAGGAACCGGTAAATTTAAGATTTACACAGCAATAGGCTTGCCGGTCGCAGCAAAAACGTTTTTTTAAGGAGTTGAAAATGACCTCCAAATATCTGGCGATTATAACACTTTTTCTGTGTATCACGCTTTCAGGCTGTAAAACTGACACAAAAACTGATGCTAATGAGGATCAATTGAACGCTTTTATTTCATCCCATCTGAAAATAGTAATTCCTATGGAAAAAGAGGCGACTCTGGCTGAATGGGCCGCTGCGACAACAGGCAAGCCTGAAGACTACGAAAAGGTAACGCGGATTCAGCTGAAAATACGGCAGATATACAGCGATCCGGCCGAATTCGCCTTCCTCGATAAGATAAAAAAGGCAGGTCCGCTCACCGATCCTGTTCTGCAAAGGCAGCTTGATAAACTTCACAATGATTACCTCGTCAACCAGATCGACCCTGATCTGCTCAAGCAAACTGTTGAACTTTCCACCGCGATCCAGGAAAAATTCAACACATATCGTTCTCAGATAGACGGAAATGTTGTCACAAGCAACCAGATCGATGAGATATTAAAGAGCCAAACGGATTCTACTAAGCGTAAAACCGCATGGCTCGCTGCAAAAAGTGTCGCCCCCGTTATCGCCGCCGACATTGTAAAGCTCGTGAAGTTGAGAAACAAGGCTGCCCAAAAAGTCGGCTATGACAATTTCCACATCCTGTCTCTCAAGGCGACTGAACAGGAACCGGCCCAGATCGATGAAATATTTGAAAACCTCTTTGAACTGACAAAGGCCCCGTATGCCAAAATGAAAGCCGAACTGGATGCGGTGCTCGCCGCAAACTGCGGCATACCTGCCGATCAAATAATGCCCTGGCACTACCATGATGCGTTTTTCCAGGAGACGCCTCTTGTCTATGGGCTTGATCTGGATCAATTCTATAAAGGCAAAGACATAAAGGCGTTATCTGCGAAATTCTATGACGGCATTGGGCTTAATGTTGAGTCTATCCTGGCCGTCAGCGATCTTTACGAACGCCCCGGCAAAAATCCTCATGCCTTCTGTATCGACATTGACCGCGAGGGTGACATCCGGATACTCTGCAACATTATCGATAATGAACGCTGGATGGAAGTTCAGCTTCACGAATTGGGACATGCTGTTTATGATAAGTTCCACGACCCCAAGGTTCCGTATCTCCTGAGAAAGCCCACGCACGCCTTCGCCACAGAAGGAATCGCCATGTTCTTCGGCAGGCTGAGCCGCAACCCCGTCTGGATGCAGCAGATGCTCGAATTGTCCGATGAGCAGCGGTCAGAAGTAGAAAAGGTCAGCGACAAATACGCCACGATGAAGCAGCTTATCTTCGCTCGCTGGGCCATGGTAATGTACAATTTTGAAAAACAGCTCTACGCAAACCCCGATCAGGACCTTAACAGGCTCTGGTGGGATACGGTCCAGAAGTATCAGTTGATAACCCCGCCCCCAGGCCGAAACGCACCGGACTGGGCCGCGAAGATACATTTCAACATCGCACCATGCTATTATCATAACTATCTTCTGGGTGAACTCTTCGCTTCTCAACTGCACAACCGCTTGGTAACAGAAGTGCTCAAGCTTGATTCGGATAAAGATGTCAGCTATGTTGCCCAGCCCCAGGTTGGCAGTTACATCAGCGAACATGTTTTCGCCGTTGGAGCGATTTACAACTGGAATGACATGATCGAACGCGCAACAGGCGAAAAACTAAACCCCGCCCATTTCGTAAAGCAGTTCGTTAAATAGCAATGTCGCAAGATGAATATCGGAGATGCAAGTTGAAGACACTATTGGTATTTTCTACCCTGACCGCGGCGTTGCTAATGGCAGGTTGTCAGTCAAATTCACAGGAGCGTCAGTTGGAAAATTTTATCGATGATCATGTTGCTATCGTCCAGCCGCTCTCGGCAAAGATGGGCCGAACATCATGGAATGCCGAAACCACGGGCCAAAAGGAATATTTCGACCGGATAAAGCAGCTTCGACTCAGGATGACAGAGATATACTCTAACAAAGAAGCGTTTGAATTCCTCAAAGAAACCAGGAACTCCGGACAGATCGATGACCCTTTGCTGGCTCGTCAGTTGGAAGGCCTTTATTATGCCTTCCTCAAAAATCAGGTTCCCAGGGACCTGCAAAAGCAGATGATCGAACTGGGCACCGCGACAACAGAAAAGTATAATAAGTTTCGAGGCACTATTGACGGTCAGCCTGTATCGATGAGTGACATCTATCTGCTAATGACCACCGAGAACGATACTCCCAAGCGTAAAAAAGCATGGCAGGCAAGCAAGCAGGTCGGAAACGCCATTGTCGCCGACGTACTCAAACTGGTTAAAATGCGAAACCGTGCGGCCCGGTCATTGGGGTATGACAACTGGCACAGTATGGCAATTGAGACCGGTGAG
The DNA here is from genome assembly GCA_030641315.1 of Anaerohalosphaeraceae bacterium. Lineage (GTDB taxonomy): Bacteria > Planctomycetota > Phycisphaerae > Sedimentisphaerales > Anaerohalosphaeraceae > DAOWHR01. The sequence goes on from DAOWHR010000406.1 coordinate 13,524, forward strand.
CAAAATGTGGATGAGCTTAACGCGATATTCGATGAGCTTTATGAACTGACCAACGCGCCTTATGCAAAGCTCAAAGCCGAGCTTGATGGGATTCTCGCCGGTAATTATGGCATCAAAGTCGATCAGCTACGACCTTGGCACTATCACGATCCTTTCTTCCAGCGGACGCCTCAGGTCTACGAGCTTAACCTCGATGAGTATTATAAGAACCATGATGTTAAGGAAATTTCCGAAAAGTATTTTGCCTCGGTCGGATTGCCGGTCGATGATATTCTCGAAAGAAGCGACCTCTACGACAAGCCCGGCAAAAACCCACATGCCTTTGCCCAGGACGTAGATAGCGAAGGTGATGTGCGTATTCTCTGCAATCTCAACAATGATGAGCGATGGATGGAGACCATCCTCCACGAACTGGGCCATGCCGTCTATGCTAAATATCACGATCCAAAGGTGCCCTATCTCCTGAGGACTCCCGCACACAGCTTTACCACCGAAGCGGTTGCGATGTTCTTCGGCAGACTCAGCAGAAACGCTGCCTGGATGCAGCAGATGCTCGATCTGTCAGACCGGCAAACCACTGACATTAAAGATGTTACGGATAAATACCTGACCTGTCAGCAGGTCCTTTTCGCACGCTGGGCGATGGTCATGTACAACTTTGAAAAGGCCCTCTACGCGAATCCCGATCAGGACCTCAACACACTCTGGTGGGATATGGTCGAAAAGTACCAATTCGTAAACCGTCCCGATGGCAAACCGGACGCGGGCTGGGCGTCAAAACTCCATTTCACCGTCGCACCATGTTACTACCACAACTATATGATGGGCGAACTTTTTGCCTCGCAGCTGCACAACTATATTGTCACAAATGTTTTAAAGCTTGAATCCGACACCGATGTCAGTTATGTTGACCAGCCGAAGGTTGGAAAATATATCGAGGAAAAGGTCCTTGCTCCTGCGGCTGTCTATCACTGGAACGAGATGATAGAACGCGCAACGGGTAAGCCGCTTACTCCGGAATATTTCGTAAAGCAATTTATTGATCAATAACTGTTTATTTACAGGAAGACAAATGAACTCACAAAAATCTCTACCGGAAATCACTGTTAAAGCTGTCCTGCTCGGTATTGTGCTCGCTATGGTGCTCGCTGCCGCAAACGCCTATCTGGGTTTGTTCGCTGGCATGACTGTCTCGGCGTCCATACCCGCCGCCGTTGTATCGATGGGTATTCTCAGGATGTTCAAAAACAGCAACATCCTCGAAAACAACATCGTCCAAACTGCCGCATCAGCAGGCGAATCACTCGCAGCAGGCGTAATTTTCACGCTGCCTGGTTTGATCATACTTGGGTTCTGGGATGAGTTCAATTTCTTCTGGGTCTCGATCATCGCTGGCTTTGGCGGTGTGCTGGGTGTACTCTTTACAATTCCCCTCAGGCGTTCGCTCATCGTAGAAGGCGACTTGAAGTTCCCGGAAGGTGTCGCAACTGCCGAAGTGCTTGAGACCGGACAAAAAGGACAGTCCGGCGGCGTGAAACACATCGCAAAGGCCGCCATAGCAGGCAGTTTGTTTGTAATTGGCGCGAAAGGTATAGGGTTTTGGCCTGAAATAGTAAGTGGTGCCGCCAAAGTAAAAGGTTCAATTGCCTACTTTGGTTCAAATCTCAGCCCGGCTCTTTTGGCAGTAGGTTACATCGTCGGATTAAACATTGCTTCGCTGATATTCATTGGCGGCGGCTGTAACTGGTTTGGGGCAATACCTCTTGTCGCATCTCAAAATGATTGGCCGACTTATCAGTTAAAGAGTGAGGTAGCGGAAGAAAAACTTGATGATTGGAACCTTTTTGCCCTTGAGTATAAAACTGCTGATGAAGGGGCTTTACAGGCAGATATTGAAATAGTTGACGAACATAATGCTAAGGTAACAAAAAAATTAGAACTCAATTTGGTTGACGCCGATGAATATGCAAATCGGATTTGGTCAAAGTTGACACGTTATCTCGGTGTGGGTGGAATGCTTGTCGGCGGACTCTGGACGGTTTTCCAGATGAGAGGATCATTGCTAAGCGGTATCACCTCCGGGCTTAAAGCGTATAAGAACACGGGCAAAGCAAACAGTGAAATACCCAGAACCGAAAAAGATATGCCCATGAAGTGGGTTCTAATTTTGATAATCGCTTCGATCATTCCGCTCTATCTTGTGTATCAACACTTTGTTGGCGCTAAGGTCGCGATACCAATGGCGATCATCATGCTCATCGCAGGTTTTATTTTCTCTGCTGTTGCGGGCTACATGGCAGGTCTTGTTGGCTCTTCCACCAGACTGATCTCAGGTGGTACCTTCGCAACTTTGGTCGTTTCGTCGTTGCTTTTCGTTGTACTGATGGGCAAAGATTCTCCAAGCGGTCCCGCTGCGGCGATCATTATCGGTTCCGTAGTCTGCTGTGCAGCAGCTATCGCCGGTGATAATATGCAGGATTTAAAAGCGGGACACATCGTCGGTGCCACGCCATGGCGTCAGCAGGTAATGCAGCTTATCGGCACAATTTCAGCCGCACTGGTTATCGCTCCCGTACTCGTTCTGTTACAGAAAGCGTATGGTTTTGCCGGGACTCCAGGTGCCGGGGAAAAGGCACTTGCCGCACCACAGGCAAACCTCATGGCTTCTGTAGCCAAAGGTGTTTTCGAGGGTAACCTGCCTTGGGGATTTGTTTTTACCGGCATGGGGATCGCGGTCGCTGTTATTATTCTCGATCTTTACCTTAAGAGCATCAACAGCACATTCCGCACACCGGTTCTGGCTGTCGCGATAGGGTTCTACCTTCCATTCCAACTGTCAGTGCCGATCTTAACAGGCGGTCTTATCCATCACTTTGTCAAGAAGTACCAGAGAGAAAAACTGTCCAAGGAGCAGGCAGATAACGCCAACCGTAACGGATTGCTCTTTGCCTCGGGCCTTATTACGGGTGAAGCTCTGACAGGTATTTTCATGGCAATACCTATCGTGATCCTTGCCAAAAGAGAGATTGCACTGCCGATGATGGGCTTTGGTGAAGAAGCTTCTGGTAAGCTGTTGGGTATTATAGTAGTGGCCGCTATCGCCGTTTGGCTTCTCGTTACAGCTATGGGCAGTAAAACTAAGAATGACTAACAGGTGAAATAATGATACAATTACTAAAAGAACTTATCCGTGCCGAATCGACTCTCGCAACCGGCGAGGTTAATGCCGCTAACGTGCTTTGCAAATATTTTACAGATAACGGCGTTGATTGCATCGTAGATTGCTTTGACGGCATTCGCGCAAACGCTGTCGCTCGTGTCAAAGGCGGCGACGGCGAGGCACTGTTGTTTGCCGCTCATATCGATGTTGTCCCGCCCGGTGACGTGGTCTGGGAGCATCCGCCTTTTGATGCTGTCGAAGCTGACGGTAAAATACATGGCCGCGGCACAGCGGATATGAAAGCAGGCGTCGCAGCCACAGCAGCAGCTATCGTCGACATCGTTAAGAGTGGTGTTGAGCTTTCCGGTGATATTATCTTCGCGGCAACTGCGGGTGAAGAGACCGATAGCTGCGGAATAAAACGCTTCATGGCACAAAATGCTGATTCTCTGCCGCCGCTTGCTGGTGTCTTAATACCAGAGCCTACCGGTTTTGATATCGTTACTGCTCATCGTGGTATTCTCTGGATCGAGATTACGACAAAAGGCAAAACCGCACACGGCTCAATGCCCCACCTCGGCATCAACGCTGTTATGCAGATGAGTGCCTTGCTCGAACGCCTGCGAAATTATGAAGTTCCCTGCGAGCCTCACCCGATCTTCGGCAAATGCTCGTTTAGCGTAAACGGCATCGCAGGCGGCCAGGCCCCCAACGTCGTCCCCGACAGCTGCACAATAAAGATCGACATCCGAACAGTGCCCGACCAGAACCATCAGGACGTGCTCGATGATTTTGAAAGAATTTTCAAAGAGATCAAAGTCGAACACTCCGACTTTGAAGCGACAGTTAAAATCGCCCGCTCGTGCGGCGGCATTGCAACGGACAACGATTTGCAGTTTGTCAAAACGCTTTGCAAAGCAACCGAAATCTCAGAAACCCAATCAGTTGGCTACACCACCGACGCTCCCAACATGCTGGCGCTCAACGTCCCGATAGCAATCTTCGGCCCAGGCAAATGCGAACTCTGCCACAAGCCAAACGAATACGTAGACATCGCCGACGTCGAAAAAGGCAGGGATTACCTCATTAAAGTGATCAAAGAGTTTTTAACCTAAAAAAGCTATTGAGATCAACAGTTATTATATGGACCGGCTGACATGTCGCAGTTTGCTTTTATTAGTTCATTTTTTATCTTTTTGCTGGTTTTAGCTGTTATAGTACCATTGCTGGTTTTACGTGTATTTTTTCTTGTCGCATCAAAAAAGAAGTCTTCCGAACCTTTTGGCTTCAGGTGTATTTTATATATCCAGGATAAATTGACAAAGCGATTTGTATTGACATTCTTTGTTTTATTACCGCTTTGCCTGACAATCGTAATTGTTGGATTGGATTCACAAAAAGCTCCTCGAAGGGGCCGTACACTTCAAAAAGAATTACAGAATTCCACAACACTCAAGATTGTACCTGTCAGAATTTACGACAGTGACACAAGCACAACTGAGCTATATAAAACCAGTAATGCTGATGAAATTAAGAAGATAGTTGGCAATATAGCATTTAAGCCTTCTTCTTCTTTCTTAGGGAAATGTAAATGTCATGGTGACATGATATTTGAGTTTTATCGCAATGATGAATTCATTCTGGAATTCAGTTTTCATCACGGAAATCATTTTAGAATTGCTGACGAACCTATTGGCGATCTTAACTTGACGCTGGATTCCAAAGAATTCTTCAACAATTGGGTTACAGAAAAAGGAATTAGCAAAAATCTTGAGGAGTATTTGGAGCAGGGAGCGATTAGTCCAATTGTAGAGTTCGAGGATAATTGACTGGTTGCTTTTTGAAACGCTATTTAATTTCAAGCACGAAGTTCTTCTCGAAAACCGTTTCAAAGTCAAAAACGTTGTCAAAGTCCTCGAGGCTGTCCGTCTCCTGTGCGCTCATCCAGTTGTGTGCGATCATCAGATAGACGATCTCTCCCATATCGCGTGATGTTCTTACGCCCCAGTGGTTCAGTACCGTCCGCGCCAGCCTGCCCCATCTTTCGGTCGCAAGGTCAGCCAATCCCGATGCAAGTTCCTGCCCTGAAATATGTCTGGGCAAATTTTCATCCGGTTCGTTTTCACGGATATTCTGAACGGTTCTGCCAAGGCCCTCATAGATAAACTTAAGTGCCTTGACGTCGTATCTGCCGTCTTCTTTTGCGATTTGTTCGATAGTACTTTTCATCACTGTTTCTCGTTTGTACTAATGTACCCGCATGCCGGGCTTTGCGCCTTCGTCGATACCGAGCATGAATACTTCTTCTCCGCCCGGTCCCGCAGCAAGGATCATGCCTTCCGACAGCCCGAACTTCATCTGACGCGGTTTAAGGTTCGCGACACAGATCACCGTCTTACCGACAAGGTCTTCCGGCTTGTATGCTTTACGGATGCCTGCGAAAACACTCTTCTTCAACGCACCGAGATCAAGCTCCAGGTGCAGCAGCTTATTAGCACCTTCGACCAATTCAGCCGAGACGACCTTCGCCACTCGCAGATCGACCTTCATTACGTCTTCAATTGTGCATTCCGGTTCGAGAGGTTCGTCAAGTTTAACTTCTTCAACCTGGTTTTCTTCCGCCTGCGGCACACCAATATCTTCTTTGCTTTCTTCTACCATTGCTTCAACCTTTTCTTTATCAACTCGCTCTACGAGTCTAACGAATTTATTAATTTTCCTGTCTTCAAGAACTGTCTCGACATCGGCAAACGTCAAAGGCTCGACACCGAGGAACTGCTCGATCTTTTCTGCGTATCCCGGCAGCGCCGCCTTGAGATATATCGTCAGTATCTTAACTGCGTTTATCACCACTGTCAGCGTTGTACGTGTCGTTTCTTCGTCCGTTTTGATAGTCGTCCACGGCTGTTTCTGATCGATATATTTATTGCAAATATCCGCCAGCCCCGAGATCTGCCTCGACGCCGAAGCATAGTTTAGCGATTCGAAGTCAGCCATTATCGACTCTTTGGCCGCTTGCAGTTTGCCGATAAGCTCTCTGCCCTCATCGTCAAGTTTGCCCAGCATCGCCCCGAGCTTCTTGGTCAGCATAGGCCCGCTTCTGCTAGCCATATTCGCCAGCTTACCCACCAGGTCCGAGTTGATCTTCGCCGTAAAATCCTCAAAGCTAAGGTCGATATCCTCAACCCCGCCCGTAAGCTTACTCAGATAGTAGTACCTCAGATACTCCGGGTCCAGGTGTTTCAGGTATGTTGCCGCCTTGATGAAGGTTCCCTTGCTCTTGCTCATCTTCTGACCGTTCACCGTCAAAAAGCCATGCACGAAAAGCTTGTTAGCTGTCTTCATCTTGGCGCTTATCAGCATCGCCGGCCAGAACAACGCATGAAAATACATAATATCCTTGCCGATAAAGTGATAAAGCTCATACTCCTCGCTGTTCCACAGTGTTTCAAAGTCCAGGCCGTTCTTATCGCAGTAATTCTTGCACGATGCCATATAACCTATCGGCGCATCGAGCCATACATAGAAGAATTTGTTTTCTTCGCCCGGGATCTTAAATCCGAAATAAGGGCCGTCTCTCGATATGTCCCAGTCTCTTAATCCCGAACTGAACCACTCATCGAGCTTGTTCATCACTGATGTCTGCACGTATCCGTTTTTGATCAGTTCCTTGAGCCTGTCGCCATAGTCTGCCAGCTTAAAGAATAGGTGCGTACTCTTTTTTCGCACCGGCGAAGCTCCGCAGTTGGCGCACTTCGGATCGATAAGTTCGGTCGGCTGATGTGTCCCGCTGCACATGTCACAAGAATCGCCGTACTGATCCTCCGCCTTGCATCGGGGGCATATCCCGCGTATATAGCGGTCCGGCAGCCACATGTCACAGCTTTCGCAGAAAGCCTGCTCGATGTCGCGTTTCGATATCGAATCGTTGTCCACTGCGTGTTTGTATAGCTGTTCGCTGAAAAGCCTGTTCTCTTCCGAATGTGTCGAATAGTAATTGTTAAACTCAATGCCGAAACCGGTAAAGTCGCCCAGGTGTTCGGAATGTACCCGGTTGATCAGTTCTTCAGGTGTGATGCCTTCGGCTCTGGCGCGTATCATTACGGGAGTTCCATGCGTATCGTCCGCACAGAAATACATGCACTCGTTGCCCGCAAGTTTCTGAAACCTCACCCAGATATCTGTCTGCAGATATTCAACAAGATGCCCAATATGGATAGCGCCGTTCGCATACGGCAGCGCCGATGTTACCACTATTTTCCTACTCATTTATTTGTCCTCGATCTGGCTTGCTTTCCCCGCCGTTGTTATCCTGCTGTTGGGCTGGTTGGTCTGTTTGCGGCTGTTGCTGGCCCTGTCCATTCGGTTGGCCGTCAGTAGTTTTCGTGTTTTTCTTTCGTCTTCGCCTTCGTCGCTTTTTCTTCTTTTCGGGCGCGTCCGCGGAACCCTCTGCTTGTTGTTGGCTGGAAGTATTCTCTGCAGGCTGCTCTTTTGTTTCTTTTGCTGGGCTTTGAACTTTTGCTTCAGGCTCTTTAGGTCCTCTCTTGACTGGCTGTTCTCTCCTTCTGTTGTCGGCGGGCTTTTTTTGCGTACTGATCTTACCGGTGAACGGTTTGAGTTCGTCGACCTTGACAGCTTCGGTTTTGCCGTCTTCATATTGAACGACAACAAGCTGCGTCAGTATTTGCCCTTCGAGTACTTTGCCGACACCGTGTTCAGTCTCAACCAGCGAATTTCTATTGGGTAGTTTGCTTTTAAGCTCACGGTAAGTCTCGTCCTCATAACGCAGACAGCACTTGAGTCTGCCGCAATGGCCGGATATCTTCGACGGATCGAGAGTTGCCTTTTGAACCTTTGCCATGCGCATATTGACCGGTGACAGTATCTTAAGAAATCGCCTGCAGCAGCATTCCTGGCCGCAGCTTTCGTAATCGCTTATGATCCTTGCCTCATCCCGCGAGCCGATCTGCCTAAGCTCAATACGCGTCTGGTATTCCCTGGCTAGCTTCTTTACCAGGTCACGGAAGTCAACACGGGTTTCGCTGGTAAAATAGAGAACCACCCTTTCGCCGCCGAGCAGATGTTCGGCATCGACGATCTTCATCGGCAATTTCATTTCCGCCGCGAATTTCTGGCAGCATTTCAGTTCGTCCCTTGACGACACCTCAAGATGCTCGTTTTCCATGATGTCTTTGTCAGTAGCATAGCGAACCAGTGTACCGCCGCCTGCAAAAGGATAGTCCTTAGGTGCACCTTCATAATAGTCGGCGACCTGGCTGTGGCTGCACTTGAACTGGCCGCCCTTATAGCAGTGGGGCCCGACAATATCGCCAAGTTCGAGTCCGCGTTTGGTCTTGATCACAACCCGGGTACGGGTCTTTTCAATCGTTAAACCAGTATGTTCGAACCAGCCGAGATAACCCATCCGACCATAGCGGACAAGCACCTCTTTCTTGTTCCTCTGAGCTTTCGGCTTCGATGTTTCATTATTTGTCATAATATATTTATTAGCCTCTTTCAACTTTCGCTGATCATTGTTATTTAAAATAATCCTAAAGTGTACCAGAACCGGCGAAATTTAACAATAGTTCTTCGAAAATCAGCTTCTCGTTCACACTTTTTTCCACCCAGAACATGTTTTCATAGACTTTATTTATCCGGTCAATGGCTCCGTCGTCCGGGTATTTGGACGCAAGATGCTGTATTTCGGCTATTTGGTCGCTGTTTATGATCCTGTCACTAAAATCATTTTGGAGCCTCAATACGTCCCGCCATACCGCTGCGATAATCATCATAAGCCCTTTCTGGGCACGTCTGTTGATCGCGGTTTTACTGGTGCCTTCTTCTATTTCCGACCACGCCTGGCTGATCTTCTTCGAGGCCCCGCACATCCACTCTGCCAGATCCAGCGAATCTTCCAGCCGATATGTCGCGATTCTTTTGACAAGTTCCCGCTTGATCGCATAACAGCTTGTGTCCTTCAATTCCAGCCTGGCCCAGTTGATCGCGGTCCCTAAACTGCCCTCAGCAAATCTTGCCCAGTATGTTGCTTCGTCCCTGCTGACATTCATTGTCGCCAGTTTTTCAACGATCCGCTCCTCGTCAATATCACCGAATCGGACGACCTGGCAGCGTGACTGAGTTGTCGGAAGCAGATTGTCCAGCCTCGTACAAAGCAAAATGATAATGCAGTGGGCAGGCGGCTCTTCCAGAACTTTCAGCAGCGCATTTTGTGACTGAATATTAAGCCTTTCACTTTCGCTGACCACATACACACTTTTGTCACCCATGCCCGGCCTCGATGCGACCTTATCAAGCAGAAACTCACGGATAACATCGATCGGCATATCCACAGGAGTTGTTTTGCCTTTACCCTTTTCTGTAAACTGGCTCAGTTCCTTATAGATCGATACAAAATCTGGATGCCCGTCACCATCGAACACCAGGCACGATTCGCACTTGCCGCAACTGTCAACAAATCCCCCCTCATCGTTTTGGCTTGTGACCTTATCATGGCACAGCAGCATCTTTGCCCATTGGCTGGCTGTCTTGAATTTGCCAACCCCCTCAGCGCCGGCAAAAATATAAGCATGCGCCATCTTGCCTGCCCCGTAAGCACGCTGCAATGTCCCTAAGGCTCGCTCCTGACAAAAAATATCTCGCAGACTCATCACGCCCCCTCGAAATATTTATTGATCGCCTCGACAACATCTTTGTGTACTGTCTCGATGTCGTTTTTGGCATCGATCACCGTCACGCTGTCTTCAATATCGCCAAGTTCGAGAAATCCCTGCCGCACTTTCCTGTGATACTCATCGCCTTTTAACTCCATGCGGTCAAGCTCCCTGTCCATACGTTTCGAGCTGGTTGCAAGGTCGACATCCAGTACTACCGTAACATCGGGCCATACTCTTTCAAGACAGTCGCTGCCGATACGTATGACCTTATCGACTCCAAACCCGCCCGCACAACCCTGGTACGCGCATGTGCTCGATATCCACCTGTCCATGATCACGCATTTACCCGCTTCAAGTGCCGGCGCAATATTTTCTTTCCAAAGCTGCGCCCGGGCTGCCATATACAAAAGCACTTCGACATTGTCAGCCATCGACTCATGCGCCCTATCCAGCAGGATATCGCGTATCTTTTCACCGATGACCGTCGTACCAGGATCGCGAAAGCTGACGACCTCAGCGCCGCTGCAACTGATCCAATCCGACACCATCCCGGTCTGCGTACTTTTGCCGCACCCGTCCGGCCCATCCAGAACTATAAACTTTCCTGCAAATATATTACTCAACAAAACCTCACTTATTCTTCAAAATAGCCCTTGCCTGACTGATCTTCCGGCACGTCGATGGGTTCTATGCTCCTGACCGCCACAAACCGTACAGCAGCAAGTGATACAATAAACATAAAACAAGCAGCCGCAAACGAATAAATCACCAAAAATACATCACCGCCAACCCCTGTCCCGATCCTGTCCGTGAGCAACGGCAATAATGTGCTGCACACGACCCCGAACCAGTATACTGCGACCAGCCCCTTTCCTTCGTATAATCGATAGTTCCTTATCAGACTGAACGCGTCAAATACCATACAGTCTTTGACCAGCATGATGGCAGGTACAAGCAATAACGGTCTGGTCAGGAAAATTAACGATATAATAATACCAAGCCTTAGAATAAGTTCAGGAATGTTTTCGGGATTGTTCATCCCGTATAACATTACAATATAAAGCTGAAAAATTATCATACACGCAGAAAAAATGATAAAATTGAAACGAACCATACGCCAAAAAAAACGTTTCCCTTCGATAACAAGTCTGCCAGGCTGCTGTTGTCCGCACCCGCCTCTGATCGAGGTCGAAAGAAATCCCGCTTCAAGCATCTTCCAGATCACAGCCAGCATCATTGTTCCTGCAACCAGTAAGAACCTGGCCCCTTCGCCAATGTCTTTGACCAGTTCGCCTTTTTCATTGAGCATGCTGCCGATCTGCTTCACAAGAAACATGATCCCTGCTTGCATAACCACTATCAGAAAGACCTCGGGCAAACGCTTTTTAATTATCTCAATAATATCAGGCAATATTGTTCCTTATCAGCTTAGTTGTCAGTTTGGCAGCAGTTCCACATTGCCCGCGCCCACAACGCTCTCAAGTTTCGTATACAGATCCGTGTCAGGCCTGACAGACAGCTTACGGTCCGCTTCGAGCCAAACCCTGTGCCCGTCGTTAGTCAGCAGGCTTATGTGAAGCGGACTTTTGCCCCTGTATGTTTCGCACACGCTGCGAATACTGTTAATGCGTTCATCCGTCACATCCATCGTCGACATCTTTATCTGCACCCTTGCAGAAAGCTTGTCGCTCACCTCGCTGATGTCGATCAACTCGTCAGCGATAACGTTTGAGTTTTCCCTGCTGCTGTCAACCTTACCCTTAACGAACACGATCTTGTCAACTTCCAAAAGTTCCGCATTTTTCTCCAGCGACTTCGGGAACAGCACAACCTCGCAGCTTCCCTGCAGGTCCTCAAGCACAAACACCGCCATCTTCGCCCCGGCGTTCCTGCCGTTCTTCGTTACGATATTGCGAATGGATTTCACCATGCCGCCTATCACGACTTCGCTGTCGTTCCCACGTTTATTCAGGCCAGCCGTATTAACCGAAGAATACGCGTTAAGCTCCTGTGCGTGCCTGCTCAAGGGATTCATCGTCACATAAAAACCAAGAACATCCTTTTCATATTTCAGCATCTGCATCTCAGGCCACGGCGGAACATTCGGCAAAGCATCCTTGTCCTTGTCCTTTTCATCGTCCCCGAATCCGCCACCGCCGAAGAAGTTCATCTGGCCGCTCTGAAGGTCCGCCTGCATAGAAGCACCGACCTGCATCGCGTTTTCGCACCCCGCCATCATCTGCGCCCGGCTGCCGCCGAGATTATCGAACGCGCCCGCTTTGATAAGCGCTTCGACAACCTGTTTGTTCACCGCCCGAAGATCGACATTCTCACAGAAATGGTACAGGCTCTCGAACTGCCCAGCCTTTTCCCGTGCAACGATCAACTGCTCGACCGCTTTTTCGCCAACTCCCTTAACAGCACTAAGACCAAACCGTATCATACCGCTCGGTTTGCCTTCCGTTTTTGAGTCACCGTATATGACTGTAAAATCTGAAAAACTCTCGTTTATCTCAGGAGGTGCAACATCGATCCCCATCTCCTTGCATTCGCCGATGTATTCGACGATCTTATCAGTGTTGCCCCGCTCATAAGTCAAAAGGGCCGCCATAAATTCCAGCGGATAATATGCCTTAAGATATGCGGTCTGATAAGCAACGAATGAATATCGAGTCGCGTGACTTTTGTTAAAGCCGTACCCCGCGAATTTTTCGATCAGGTCGAAAATATCGCTGCCCTGTCCCTCGGTCAGTCCCTTGTCAACGCACCCCTTGACAAATTGAGCCTTGGCTTTTGCTATTTCCTCAAGCTTCTTCTTACCGATAGCCTTAATAAGAGTATACGCCGCGCGAAGTGGGATATCACCAAGCCGGTTGCAGATACGCATCACCTGTTCCTGATAGATCATGATCCCGAACGTCTCTTCCAGCACCTCTTTCATGATCGGGTGCGGCACGTCCCACTTACCGCCATGCTTTCGTGCGATAAAGTCCGGGATAAGCGCCATCGGACCGGGCCGATACAATGCATTCGCCGCGATCAGATCTTCGAGTCTGTCCGGCTTCAGCTTCATCAGCAGATCCTGCATACCGCCCGATTCAAACTGGAACACGCCTTTGGTCTTGCCCCCGCCAAAAATATCTCCGAGCACCTTCCGGTCGGTAATGTCTATCGCTTCCATATCCAGTTCAACGCCGTGCGCCGCCTTGATAAGGTCAACCGAACGCTGGATAACACTCAAGGTCCGAAGGCCAAGGAAGTCCATCTTCAGCAAACCAACCTGCTCAACGGTAGGGCCCTCGAACTGCGTAATAAGATCGTCCGAGCCGCTTGTTTTGTACACCGGCAGATAATCCGTCAGAGGTTCGTCCGCGATAACAACACCGCAAGCATGAACGGATGCGTGACGGGTAAGCCCTTCCAGTTTTTTGCCGATCTCGATCACTTTATGAATCTGCGGATTTTCGTCGTAGGCCTTCTTAAGTTCCGGCTCGACTTTCAGCGCCTTATCGAGAGTCATCTTCAACTCGTTAGGGATCAGTTTTGCAAGCCTGTCTGCCTCTCCAAGCGGCACATCCAGCACCCTGCAAACATCCCGGATCACGGCCTTGGCCTTCATCGTCCCGAACGTAATGATCTGCGCGATCTCACCGTACTTCTCCCGGCAGTAATCAAGCGTCTTGCTCCGACCGTCCTGGCAGATGTCGATATCGATATCAGGCATCTCGTTTCGCTCAGGGTCCATGAACCTCTCGAACAGCAGGTCATACTTGATCGGGTCAACATCGCATATCCCAAGGCAGTACCCGACAACCGTACCGACCGCACTTCCCCTCGCTCCGACCGGGATGTTGTTTTCACGAGCGTAATTACAGAAGTCCCACACGATCAAAAAGTAACTCGAAAACCCTTTACCTTCGATAACTTCCAGTTCGCGTTCGATCCTGGCTTTTATCACCTCGGTGATCTCGCCGTATTTCTTCTCGGCTCCTTCATACACCAGCTTCGTAAGCATATCCTCAGGCGTGCTTCCGTCCTTAGGTTTGAACTTAGGAGCGTGCTGACTTTTCAGGTCGATCGAAATGTTGCATCTCTCAGCAATCGCAAGCGTATTGTCGCAAGCCTCCGGCACATCGACGAACATCTGACGCATTTCGTAAGCGTTCTTAAGATACAGACTTGTAGGATACTTCATCCTGCCTTCGTCCGTCACACGTTTGCCCGTGCTGATACACGTTAGCGCATCATGTGCCTCATAGTCGTCCGCATGGAGAAAATGAACATCGTTCGTCGCGACAAGCCCGATCCCAAGTTCGTTTGCCAGATCGATCAGTCCCTTGCGGACTTCCGGTTCGTCAGCCTCTGGATTATGTTGTTGTATCTCAATAAAGAACCGCTGATCGCCGAATATCTTCAAATAGCTCTCAGCAGACTTCTTCGCCTCCTCATAATTGCCGTTGACCAGTTTCTGCGCAACTTCACCGCCGATACACGCGCTTGTGCAGATTATCCCCTCATGCAATTCGCTCAGTAACTCTTTATCGATACGCGGCTTATAGTAATACCCCTCGGTATACGCAAGACTCGACAGTTTCAGAAGATTATGATAACCCTGCGTCGTTTCAGCAAGAAGTATCAAATGATGGGACGCTTCCTTTGCGCTGCTTTTTTGCCTGTCAAACCGGTTGTCCGGCGCGATATAGCTTTCGATACCGATGATCGGCTTAATGCCTGACGCAATGGCTTTGGTATAGAAATCGACCGCCCCGAACATGTTCCCGTGGTCGGTGATCGCTACCGCGTCCATTTCAAGTTCTTTACAACGCTCAAAAAGCTTCTTCGGCGCCACGGCTCCGTCCAGCAGCGAGTACTGAGTATGTAAATGTAGGTGTGTAAAACCCTTATCCGATTGTGACATATCCCTCTGCCATTCTGAATATTTATGATTGCTCGTTTTTTCGGGGACTTCTAGAGCACTAAAAATTCAATTGCCCTAAGGCCAAATATCCTCGATCAACTTTAAGAATGCATGATATGATTTCACCGATGAATTGTCAAACCCATATTGACAACATGTCCAGATACGGCCGGATTTGCTGCAATTTATTTGTAACGGAGGCAAAAAAAGGGCCGGCATCCAAGCGGATACCGACCCTTCTGGTGGTTTTCTTTTACTCGCGGCAGCGAATACTATTTTTTATCTGCTTTTTTGGGTCCTTTTCCAGGTGCTTTCTTGACTGCTTTGCCTGGCTGTGCTGCTTTCTCGGCGTTCTGTTGGGGCCTTGGCCTGACGGTTGGGCGATTTTTTGCTGCATCGGAGTATTTTTTCAAACGTTCAGTATGCTCCTTGGTCTTTTTCTCGAACTTGCTGTTGTTTTCTGCGATCAGTTTCTCGAGTTCGGCAACCGTTTTAGTAGCCTTTTCGCTTTTGGCGATTTTTTTAATAGCCTGCAGTTTACCAATAAAAGTGTTGTGTGTCTCTTTCTCTTTCTTAAACTGCTCTTCCATCATCTGTGTACGCTGCTTGATCATTTTTGCCCGGTCAGCTGGTCCCATGGGCATGGCTCTGCGAGTTGGTGTTCTTGCAGGTGTAACCCTCTTAGGAGCGGTCTGTTCACCCGTTTCTGCTTTTTCCGGCCTTGCTGACTTGATTCTCTCCCGGGCCGCTGCCCGTGCCTTATCGATTCCTTCATTGCGGACAGATTCTGCGGACAGAATGCCTGAAAATGCAACAATGCAAACAACTGTAAATACTGCCATCAAACTCTTCTTCATTTTGATATCTCCAAATAATAGGTTAATAACTCCACTGGCTTACCAACATGTATCGGCAAACCAGCTAATATGTTTTGACAATTTCCGGATAACTCACAATTAATAACGCAAGCACGTCGCATGATATTGCAAAATAAGCCGAATAGTGTTTTTGTTGCTGCTGGTATCGTCTTTTTAAGGTTTTTAATAAATATTTCAAGAAAAAAGTTGCACTTCGCCGAATCATAGTACATAATGTATTAGTA
>DAOWHR010000086.1 GCA_030641315.1 Anaerohalosphaeraceae bacterium
ACTTTCATTTTCCTGACCAACAATTTTCAACTGGACGCATTGATCATTTGTCAGCTTTACAAACTGCGATGGCAGATCGAACTCTTCTTCAAGTGGATCAAACAGCACTTGCGAATAAAGTCATTTTTTGGCACTTCAATCAACGCCGTCAAGACTCAAATCTGGATAGCGATCAGTGTTTACGTGCTTGTAGCGATAATCAAAAAGGAGCTGAAACTGGAGCGTTCATTACACGAAATACTCCAAATCCTAAGCATCTTACTTTTCGAGAAAACCCCGCTAAAACAAGCGTTTACAGCAAATTATTATACTATTAAAGAGCAGCAAAACTATAACCAACTGTCCTTGTTCGACTTATGACCGGACAGTACTGATCCTAAACAAACAATAAACTCAAAAAAGCAAATGCTCAAAACGGTTCTGACTGCGTCCGAATGAGGTTTTGTGATTTTGTCACCGGATTGTTTATTTGTTTTGTATTTCAATATTCGGATTTCGCATTTGGGCAACACGCCCTCGCGCTTCGGGCTACTGTTATCGAATAATAGTTTGATTATCTTGTATACATCGCTTCTCTCATTATTACCGGGTCGAAGCCTACTACTGTCTGGCCGTCGCGTGCGTAGTAGTAAAGGGCTGTCTGGAAGATGACCTGCAGGGCTGACTGTATCAGTGAAATTGCTATCAGGTAGACAACTCCGATGGCGATGCAGATGCCGGTAATCATTATGCTCTGCGCCATGATACCAACGAATATCAGCAGAAAAGCCGGTATCCCGAGGAGGAAAAAGATCATCCCGAAGGTGAAATTGCCCATCAACTGATCGCCCCATGTTTTTTTGAGCATGACCGATGATTCTTTTAGGGCGGTGAAAGGTTTTTTGTTTTCGATGACCATGATCGGCAGCACGAGGAAGCTTATCGCGGCCCAGGCCATGCCGAGTATGGCAGCGATAAAGGCTCCGACCTTCCGGTTTTTGTCTTCTATTATCCGCAGTATAAGGCCTACGGTCGCTGCGACCAGCGCCCAGCCTATTATCAGGCCGAGTTTGCTGACAGCGATCTTAAAGCCGTCGGCAATTGTCGGATCGTGGCCGTGTATTCGCATTGAAACGCAGCCGACAATGGCAGTGTTGAAGAAGATAATAATCAGATAACATGACAGGTAGAACAAAAACAGCTTGGCGTAATAGATGATCTGATCCTGAGTGCTGTCGGATTCGTACGCAATGTATGATGTGTCCTGGTCATAAGCGGCATCACCTTCCGATACGGCAGCGGAGTCAGGAGGCAGGAAGCCCTCTTCGCTGTTCAGTACGGGAACCACATAGGATGCTATTACGAGGAGGCAGCAGATGCCGGAAAGCAGCGGGAAGATGAGCATTTCCTTATCCTGCTTTAACAGCTGCCATGACTGTCCCATTAATGACCATGTGTTTGAAATTCGGCTGAAAAATCCCATATTCGTTCTCCTTAATTTCCAAAGATTTCCAAGACAATCATAGGCTAACGATGATCTATGTTTGAGGCAAGAAATTTTCAAAAATAATTTGTCCAGTTCTCAATAGTTTGTGGTTAGTGCCAGATGTGAACACGGCGATTTTTTTATTGGAGAGCAACTTGTAACTGTGAGTCAACCCCCTGTAATGCAGGGGGCTAAATAGGGGTTTTTGTCAGGTGATTTGTTGACGTAACTTCTGGATTCTGGTCCCAAATCAAGTTTGGGATGACAATCATTCGCTGGAATGACAGATAGGGGGGGCTTGAGTTAAAAAAACGGGGCATGACAGTTTGGTATCTGTCATGCCCCTTTGAATATTACATTTTTGTTATAATCAGCGTATGGCCGTTTGCGTCTATTTTCATTTTGTCGCCGTCTGTGAAGTTTCCATCGAGAAGTTCCTGTGCGATCCTGTTCTCGAAACTCTGCTGGATCGCGCGTTTTAACGGTCTTGCTCCGTAAGCCGGGTCGTAGCCTTCGGCCATGATGAGCTTCTTGGCATCATCGGTGAATTCGACGTCAATATTTCTATCTTTCATCCTGTCAGCAAGGCAAGCCAGCTGAATCTCAACGATCTTAGCGAGGTGCTGCTGATCGAGAAGATGGAAGATGATCGTTTCGTCAATGCGGTTGAGGAACTCTGGTTGGAAATATTGCTTTAGAGCATCTTTGACGTGTGCCTCGATCTCCCAGTCTGCGCCTTCTTCGTCTGCCATTTCCTGAATCTGCTGGCCCGCGAAGTTGCTGGTCATAATTATTATGGTATTTTTGAAGTCGACTGTTCTTCCTTTGCCGTCTGTGAGTCTGCCGTCGTCGAATACCTGGAGCAGGACGTTGAATATGTCAAAATCAGCTTTTTCGATCTCATCGAGCAGAATGACGGAGTATGGTTTTCGGCGAACGGATTCTGTCAGTTTACCGCCCTGGTCGAAACCGACGTAGCCGGGAGGCGCGCCGATCAGTCGGGAGACGGAATGCGGTTCCATGAATTCGCTCATGTCGATACGTATCATGCTGTTGGGATCGTTGAAGAGGAATTCAGCTAGTGCCTTTGCCAATTCTGTTTTGCCGACTCCGGTCGGTCCGAGGAACATAAAAACTCCGATGGGTCTGTCAGGCTGGCCGAGACCTGCGCGGTTTCTGCGAACGGCGTTGGAGACGGCAGAGACAGCTTCGTCCTGTCCTACGACTCTTTGGCTAATCTCGTTTTCCATATTTCTCAGACGTTCGGTCTCGCCGCTCAAAAGCCTTGCAACGGGGATTCCGGTCCACTTTGCGACAACCGAGGCGATCTGGTCGGCAGTTACTTCGTTGTGTATCATCTTGCCGCTTGATGTGTCGTCCAGCAGAGCGGCCTCTTTATCGTTCAGTTCTTTTTCAAGTTCGGCAATGGTTCCGTATTTGAGCCTGGCGGCGGTTTCGAGATCGCCCGTTCTTTGTGCCTGGTCGAATTGGGTGTGGGCGTTGGCGATCTTTTCTTTGAGATTCTTGACAGCGTCGATGTCCTGCTTGTCAGCCTGCCATTTTGCAGTAAGCTCAGTATCGCGGGCCTGAAGCTCTTTAAGCTGTTTTTCTGTATTTATCATGCGGTCGGCGCTTGCCTTGTCCGTTTCTTTTTTCAGAGCGGCAAGCTCTATTTGCAGCTGCATTATTTTTCTTCGGATGTCGTCAAGTTCGGCGGGCAGGGAGTCGTTTTCGATTCGCAGTTTGCTTGCCGCTTCATCGATCAGATCGATCGCTTTGTCGGGGAGGAACCTGTCAGAGATATACCTGTTTGACAGTGTTGCTGCTGCGATAAGAGCAGAGTCTGTTATTCGTACGCCGTGATGGGTGTCGTATTTATCCTTGAGGCCGCGGAGTATGGCAATCGTTTCGTCAACTGTCGGCGGATCGATTGTTATGGGCTGGAATCGCCTTTCGAGCGCAGCGTCGGTTTCGATATATTTTCGGTATTCGTCTATTGTTGTCGCACCGATGCAGCGCAGGTCCCCCCTTGCAAGAGAGGGCTTTAGGAGGTTGCCTGCGTCTACGGAGCCTTCTGCTTTGCCCGCACCTACTATCGTGTGGAGTTCGTCAATGAAGAGAATTATCTGGCCATCCGATTCGGTAACTTCTTTGAGGACGGCTTTGAATCTGTCCTCGAACTCGCCCCGGAACTTTGTGCCTGCGATCATCGAACCCATATCCAGGGCGATGACCTGTTTGTTCTTGAGGACAAGGGGCACGTCGCCTGAGACTATTCGCTGGGCAAGGCCTTCTACGATGGCGGTTTTACCAACACCGGGTTCACCAATGAGGACGGGGTTATTTTTTGTACGGCGGTTAAGGACCTGCATACATCGGCGAATCTCTTCGTCACGTCCAATGACGGGATCGAGCTTTCCTTTTCTGGCCAATTCGAGCAGGTCAATGCCGTATCTTTGAAGTGCCTTGTATTTGTCTTCCGGGTTGGCGTCGGTTATTTTGTCGCTGCCTCGGATCGCCTTGAGAGCTTTTTCGATCTTTTCTGCTGAGATGGAGTTTACGCTTAGAATTTCTTTCGCATCGCCTGGAATTTCAGCCAGCGATATAAAAAGGTGCTCAAGCGAGAGGTACTCATCTTCCATTTTGTCGGCTCGGTTCTGGGCATCAAGAATGACCTGACCGAAGGCCGGGTCGGGCATTATCATCGAAGCTGCCGAAGTGCTGGTGGGCATCTTGGCAAGTTCGCTTTCAACCATATCGGCGAGGCGGTCGACGTTGGATCCAATTTTTTTGAGGATCATTACGATGACTCCTTCGCGGTCTTCGAGCATTGTGCTTAGCAGGTGCAGGCCGGTAACTACGGTGTTCTTTCTCGCCATGGCGATCTGCTGAGCAGTTGCGAGGGCTTCCTGTGCCTTCATGGTAAATTTGTCATATCTCATTATATAACCTCAAATGTAAGTTTTGTCTTTTTCAATGTTATCACTTGTTGTAGTGCAAACGCCGTGCCTGAATACAGAGATCACTATAAAATAAGTATATGCAAGTGGTTACAGACTAAGCAACCAGCGGGCCAGATATGCCAAATTGGCAGTTACTTCATGGTTGTGGTTATGTTCGACAATAATGCAGGGGTGTGCCGTATAGCTTTTCTTGTATTGCTAACGTAAACGACCCCCTTTTCGAGTTAAAGGGGGTCGCAGTAACTGTTTTCATACTGTTCTATGTCGATAGCAAACTGTCAACGCAATAAGTAGGCAATTTGAATATCCGGCAGATATGCCATGTATTATTTGATTTCGGTAAGCGTAACTTCTTCTATTTCAACGAAAACGGGTTCTACAGGGGCTGGGGGCGGTACAGGAGCAACAACTGGTTTGAGCGGCCCTCTTTTGCCTATTGCGTCGAGCACTTTTGCTTTGTCCGAGCTCATGTGCAGTTTGTTAATGTCGCGGAGTATCGCGCTTTTTGCGTTAGGTGAAAACGAAGGATTTGCGATCAGTGTGAGGAGGAGATTAACCTTCGATGTGCTCATGTGGAGGTTTCGATAGGCAGTCTTTACCAAAACGATCTGGGCAGGTTCACTAAGCGGATCTCGCTTTGCGATCTGGGTATAGAATTTTTCC
The DNA here is from genome assembly GCA_030641315.1 of Anaerohalosphaeraceae bacterium. Taxonomy (GTDB): domain Bacteria; phylum Planctomycetota; class Phycisphaerae; order Sedimentisphaerales; family Anaerohalosphaeraceae; genus DAOWHR01. Next base: position 5,092 of record DAOWHR010000086.1, read on the forward strand.
CGATCCGAACTCATGTTGAGTTTGCCGACAGCGTTGATCTCTTCGATGACGGGGTCCTGATCGCCCGGGAATACTACAGCGGGACCTCCTTGCGGTGGACATTTCTTGCCGGTCCTGATAACAAGGCAGCCACTGAACAGAAATGCTGCGCAGGAGAGAATTAAAAAAGTACTAATTTTATTCATTTTTGTGTCCTTTCAGCCAATAATTATGCATCCACTGATCAATAAAGCCACTACAGAAAGAATTACAATGGTGACAACATTTTTCATGCTCATACCCTTTCAAAGATCGTTTTTGTTAATTTTACGCTTTTTCGGCGAACCGTGCGCTCTAAATGACTGCGCAAACACAGCTTCAGTAATATAGACGCAATTGGCCCTAAATTGTTACAACATTTTTCAAAAAAAGTCATAAAATCTCTTTTTGCGATGTAAAAAAGGCCGGATCCGAACGAACCCGGCCTTTTGAATGACAGATTTATTGAAATACTAATGCTGTGTAAATCTTTAATTTACGGGTTCCTGCTTGCAGCCAACGGGCATCTGCTGCGTTTTTGTCCCTGCGCTGGCGGGCTTGTTGCCCAAACCCTAAACACTAAATTCTAAATCCTAAACAAACAATAAACTCAAAAAAGCAAATGCTCGAAACGGTTCTGACTGCGTCCGAATGAGGTTTTGTGATTTTGCCGCTGGAATGTTTATTTGTTTTGTATTTCAATATTCGGATTTCGCATTTGGGCAACAC
>DAOWHR010000073.1 GCA_030641315.1 Anaerohalosphaeraceae bacterium
GATTGAAAATGATAATAAAGAGAAGGATCCTGCGCCTTATCTGTCGGCTGGTGTTACGAGCAAGGGGAAATATTTCTTTAAATACGGCAAGGTGCAGATCAGGGCGCGTTTTAAAAGTGCACAGGGGGCGTGGCCTGCACTTTGGATGATGCCTGAGACTAAGCCGCGGGTCGGGTATGGTGAGATCGATATAATGGAACACCTGAACTTTGAGCATAAAGTTTACCAGACGGTGCATTCTGATTATACGCTTAAAATTGACAAAACCAATACCCCGAAAAAAAGCTGCAATCCCGAAATTGATCGTGACGGATGGAACACTTACGGGGTTGAATGGAATGATAATAAAATAATCTTCACTGTGAACAGCAAACCTACACACACTTATCCACATGTTGCCGAGCTTGGCGAAAAGCAATGGCCGTTTGATGAGCCTTACTACTTTATTCTGTCAATGCAGATCGGCGGCGGTTGGGTAAACGGCTCAGGCCCAACAAACCCGGATCACTACCCCGCTGGTATGGAAATCGATTGGGTGCGGGTTTATGAGAAAAAGAAATAATAATCGAAACAAAAGGCTCAATGCCAAAAAAGTGTCTGCCCCATTTAATATATTTTAGTTTCTTTAATTTATTCAGGAAAGAAAAAATGGTTGACGCACACAAAATGGTTAGTTCACATTTAGAATACTATCTCGCATTGTCAAAAGATATTGAAAATATTTCACGATATATAGAACTATGCAAAGATAATTATTCAGTATTTTCTATAGAATTAACTCGTTTACTGTTAACAATTGGTTCTGAGGTCGATGTTGTTGCAAAAAATCTATGCAGTCGTTACAATCCAAATAAAAAGAATAACCGTTGGACTATAAATGATTATCAAGAAACCTTACTCGCGTATCTTCCCAAAATCACAGAAATTGAAGTTGATATAATACGCCATTCCTTGTCTTTCGTACCATGGGAATCATGGTCGTCAAAAACAAATCCTGAATGGTGGGCTGGATACAATAGAGTTAAACATCAACGACATGATTCTTATACAGAAGCGAACTTAGGAAACGTGCTGAAAGCATTAGCAGGTCTTTGTGTATTAGTATGTTATTTAGAATCTGATACCATTAAGGAAGGATTGAGTATTAGAAAGCCCATTATGTTTCTTAGTAGTAAATATGCATCTGGAGGCGGGGCTTTATATTCTCCTGGATGGAAATTACCACAATAATTCACGCACATGTTGATTGAAATATATCAGACTGGAGGTATTATTACAAACGGTGAACAAAGATATGCTGGTATTCTCAGAACCATCCTTAATCAATCACTAACTAACAAAGAGATTGAGGAATCATCTGAGTTTTTAGATTTTCTTGGTTGGATGGAACGATTCATTCCTGCGATGTTAAGTGAAGTTTATTCACAATGGAAATTTGAGTCGATTGATGCTTTTCGTTCGGCTAGGATTCAAAAAAATAGAGTAAATGAATTAGAGTTTCTAGGGCAATGTTTACTGATATCTGACCAGACTTGGATACCAATACATTTTCGCATTCAAGTTTCTTCAGAAGGTGAAAGAATTGATTATTTTCAATGCTATCTTGGGAAAAAAGGGGATGGACAAGGCGAATTAGAACGAATTCCATATCGTTCTTCTAAGTTAGCTAATAAGCAACTTAATGCCTTATGCGATTGTTATGATTCAATTGAATGGGTATATAAGATTGAAGCCGAAGGGATCTAATATAAATGGTAAACGAAATGGTCTCCGGCAATTATTCTTGGTAATATAGATTTTGTAGCATTTGGGGAAAAGTAGAAAAGCTTAAGAGGAAGAATGATTTTACTAATGAAAGTATCGAGGATTTACAAAAAGAGGATTTGTTATGAATAAGCTTTGCCTATTGATGGTGTTGTTTTTTGTTTGTTTATTGTTTGGGTGTGGTGATTCGCATGATGCGCCTACTACGATTGTTATTGAGCCGGAGGTCGTTCAGGTTGATGTTGACTGGGCCATGTTTATGAGTCGGCTTGATCCTGTTTGGGATGAGATGCCTAAGCGATGGTTTGATGCGCCGTTTATGGGTAACGGGATGATCGGGACGCTTGTTCGGCAGAGCGGGGATAGGAAGGTCCGCTGGGATGTTGGGCGCAGTGATGTGCATGACCATCGGATGATCGATGATTATAATGTGCGGTCGCCCGAGATACTTAACCGGGGGAGGCTGCCTATCGGTCATTTTGTTTTGCGGACTAAGGGTAAGATCGAATCTGGTGAGATGAGGCTTGGTCTCTGGGACGCACAGGCGACAGGAACCATCATTACCGATGCCGGTAAGATCGGGTGGCGGACGTTTGTTCATGCTGAGGATATGGCGTTTGTGGTTGAGCTTGAGCCTGAAGCGGGTGAGGCCGATTGTGTGTTTGAGTTTGTTCCGGAAAAGGCGGAGAGCAACAGGCTGACGATCCGCAAGAAGGGATTGCCTGCGAAATTTGTCGAGACATGCATTGACAATCCCGAGCCGGTTGTGCGGAAGATCGGCAGTGTCGGTGTTTGCGAACAGCTGCTTGCGGCGGGGGGGAAGACTACGACAGGGTGGTACCATGAGCAGAGAAATGAAAAACGGATTTATGTTGTTACCGTGCAGCACAGCTATCCTGAGACGAATGCTACGGAAAGGGCGGTTGCGGTTCTTAAGAAGGTTAAGCTGACTGATCGGCATGTCTGGGAAGCGGTACACCGGAAGTGGTGGCACGATTACTATGAGCAGAGTTTTGTTTCGATCGGCGATACTGTGTGGGAGAGCTATTACTGGATACAGATGTATAAGCTGGCGTGTGCGGCGCGTTCGGACAGGGCACTTATTGACAATCAGGGTCCGTGGTTACAGCCTACGGGTTGGAACGGGACCTGGTGGAACCTGAATATTCAGCTTAGTTATTCGCCTGTAGCAACGGCAAACAGGCTTGATATTGGTAAGAGCCTGACCGGTCATCTTGAAAGGAATTTTCAGACGCTGATCGAAAACGTCGAGCCGCAGTATCGGCATGACTCGGCGGGGATCAGCCGTAATACGGCGATGGATCTTAAGGGGATGGTGGGTAAGCCGGGCGGCTGGGATGTGGGCGAAAGGGATATCGGTTGTGAGGTTGGCAACCTGACGTGGACGTGTCATAATGTGTATATGATGTATCGACACAGCATGGATGAGGGATTGCGGGACAGGCTGTTGTATCCGCTGCTGAAGCGATGCGTTAATTACTATGGACATTTTCTTTATAAGGGTGATGACGGCAGGCTGCATCTGCCTGAGACGCATTCGCCGGAGTACGGCAATGCAGCCGATGCAAACTATGACATTGCACTTTTGCGGTGGGGGTGTTTGACGCTTATTGAGCTTGCAAAAGAACGCAATGCTGACGAGCCGCTTCGTTCTGAGTGGGAGAGGATACTTGAAAATCTTGTTGGCTATCCAGTCAACGAAAATGGTTTTATGATCGGCGATGGAGTCGGTTTTGACAGGAGTCACCGCCACTGGTCGCACATGCTGATGGTCTATCCGCTGCGGGTTGTTACGCCGGATAAGGATGAAGCGCTGATACGAAAGTCGCTTGCGAGATGGCACAGTTTTCCGAATGCGTTGGCTGGATATTCGTATACGGGCGGGGCCAGTTTTTCCGCGTTTCTTGGCGATGGTGATAAGGCGCTGGAGTACATGAACGGGTACCTGCGGTTTATGGGCGCCAGTACGATGTATTATGAGGGCGGTTCGCAGGGGTTGCCCGTGATGGAGACGCCTTTACATGGGTCGCAGGCGATACAGGAAATGCTGCTGCAAAGTTGGGGAGGCGTTGTGAGAGTGTTCCCTGCGTTACCGAGTAAGTGGAAGGATGTCAGTTTTAGCGGCCTGCTTGCTGAGGGAGCGTTTGAGGTGAGCACTGTGCGATCAAATGGTGTGACACAGTGGGTTGCGATCAGGAGCCTTGCAGGGCAAAAGTGTGTTGTCGAGATCGATATTACTGAGCCAGCAGCGACAGTAAACGGCAAGGCCAGGCAGTTAAAGAATGTCGGTGACAACAGGTATGAACTTAGTATAATGAAGGGCGAACAGGCGGTTATCAGTTCGGCAGCCACACTGATCACAAAGACTGTCGTTGGTGAAGTACAAACGGATGAGAATATTAATTATTTTGGTCTGAACAGTCGCAGAAATGCGAAAAAGTGAGCAGATTAAATTTGTTTTCAGGAATATGTGCAATGAAGGGGTGATTGAGACGTGTATTCTGAAAGGTTTTGATATAATGGAATTCAGCATATTTCTTGATGAAACCGGTGACCATGGACTTAGTTACATTGACGAGAATTTTCCACTGTTCTTGTTGTGTGGATGTATCATTGATAATGAGAATTTACGTTTGATTGAGGCTGAGATCAATAGTCTTAAGTTAAAGTTTTTTAGGACGACAGAAGTTGTTTTACATTCCAGAGATATCCGTAAATGTGAGGGGGTTTTTCAAATTCTATTTGATATGGATATTAAGAGACGTTTCTATGAGGGTCTGAATTATATCTTGTCAGAATCGACTTACTCGCTCATAGGTTCTGGAGTACACAAGGAGAGGCATATTAAGCGATATGGGAAAAGTGCAGGTAATCCCTATCTGTTGTCATTGTCTTTTATCGTTGAAAGATTGGTTTTCTTTTTGGATAGATATGGTTCAGACAGTAGCGTTCATGTTTTTGTTGAGAAGAGAGGTAAGCGGGAAGATCAGCAATTATTGTCTCATTTCAATTCAATTTGTGACAAGGGTACATATTACGTTAGTGGAACTCGAATACGGAATCGAATTAAGCACTTCGAATTCCAAGCCAAAAGGGATAATGTAATTGGTTTACAGATCGCAGATCTATGCGCATACCCTTTAGCACGCCATATAATTAATCCTAAAGAGCCATATGTGCCATTTGAATTAATCCAAAATAAAATCGATACTGATAGTAAAGGGAGATATATGGGATGGGGTTTGAAAGTGTTTCCATAAGAAAAGAGGAGTTCCATTACAGAACCCCTCTCCGACCGGGGACACCCCGATCCATATAAAGTATACGACATATTTATGGCATAAGTCCATAAATATTTTAAAAAAGTTATAAAATAAGGATATATTAATGGCTAACAAAGGCGTTACTGCGGCGAAGGGTTTTTTGGCTTGTGGTGTTTATAGTGGTGTTAAGCAGTCTGGTAAGCTTGATCTTGGGTTGATCGTTTGTCCGGAAGGGGCCAAGGGTGCGGCTGTATTTACTACTAACCAGGTTTATTCGGCTGCGGTTGAGATTTGCCGTTCGCATGTTAAGAGCAGCAGGATATACGCTGCGGTCGTTAATTCGGGTAATGCCAATGCCTGCACGGGAAAGCAGGGGATCAAAGACGCAATTGCTATGTGTCAGGCGGTAGGTAGATCGCTTGGGGTAAAGCCCAACCAGGTGCTGGTCGCTTCGACGGGGATCATCGGTGAAAAGCTTGCGATAGATAAGGTCAACGGCGGTATCGTCGAAGCTGCGAAAAAAGCATCTGCCAGCGCTAAGGCAGGTGGGGATTTTGCAAAAGCTATAATGACAACCGATACCAGGGCAAAGCAGGCGAGCGTTACGATAAAGATTGGCGGTAAAGATGTTGTGATCGCCGGGACCAGCAAGGGGGCCGGGATGATCGGGCCGAATATGGCGACGACGATCTGTGTGCTGACGACCGATGCGGTGATATCGAAAGCATTGCTGGGCAGGGCACTAAAGGACGCTATCGGCCAGTCCTTAAACGGGCTCACTGTTGACGGACACCAGAGCACAAACGACACCGCCATAATCCTCGCATCCGGCCTGGCGGGAAACAAACCTGTTACAACTGCGCTGGCGCAATATAAAAAATTCGCATCCACCCTTTCCGATTTGTGCTCTGACCTGGCCCGGCAGATGGCTCTCGATGCCGAAGGCGCGACCCGGATGTTCACTGTACAGATAACTGGAGCAGCGACAAAAGCTGATGCGGCCCGCGCCGCCCGCGCAATTGCCAACTACGATCTGGTAAAATGCGCCGTCCAC
>DAOWHR010000316.1 GCA_030641315.1 Anaerohalosphaeraceae bacterium
ATTAGTCCCGTTTAAATATTTAAATCCGTCCCGGATAACCGGACCGATCTTTGAGAAGGAACTGCGCGTATCGAGCAGAAGAAAAAGAAACTACGTCTTACGTTCTTTCTACCTGGTGTTTCTGTTATTAGTGGTCCTTTTGGTCTGGGAAAGTGAGGTCCGATATGGAGGAAACCTTGCGTATCAGGCTTCCAGGCTCTCCCGGGCAGGCCTGATGATAACAGGCGCCGTGGTGATGTTTCAGTTTTATGCCGCGCAGATCCTTGCTGTTATTATGCTAAGCAACTCGATCAGCGATGAAGTTTATCATAAGACGCTCGGTACGCTGATGACGACCCCGATAAATTCGTTTCAGATCATTATGGGTAAATTGCTGAGTAAGCTTTTGCAGATTTTTTTGCTGGCATGCCTGACGCTGCCGATACTTGGCATCATAAGGGTATTTGGAGGTGTCCCATGGGATTATCTGCTGATAAATCTGTGTGTGACACTTACCGCGGTCATCTTTGCAGGTATGCTAAGTCTAAATATCTCGATCAATCACAAACATGCTTATGTGGTTATCATCCTCACTACTATGATGCTGTTTTTATTATATGTTGTGCTGCCAATATTTGGTGCTTGGATATCGTATGAGTATTTTGACATTAGTTCAAATGCGATCATGAGGTTTATTTCCTTTGTCAATCCTTTGGTCACCTCGGCGGAAATGCTGGACCGTTTGTATTATCCTGGCAATACCGGTTTATCGTTATACGGATGGGGATGGCACTGTCTCTGTATGCTTGCCGGTTCAGCGCTGCTTTTCTTACGAGCTATCATAGTTGTCCGCAAAAAAGCTCTGCTCCAGGCATGCGGGCAGACCGAGAGTTCAAAAAAGAAATGGAGATTATTTCCAGGTTCTAAAAAACAGGGAAAGATAAGACGTGTTAAGGGCAATCCCGTTTTATGGAAAGAATTAAGAAGATCGTCTTTTGATATGTCATTTATGAAGAAGACCATCATGGCAGTTGCTGTCATAGGCTGTGTCCTGTTTTCATATTATATGTGCGATCGCGAACGTATAATGGATGAAGAGGGAATACATATCTTTTACTGCATCGTGTTTCTGATAATTGCTCTATTCTTTACAACGGTCTATTCGGCAACATCGATCACATCAGAGAAAGCAAGCAGGAGTTTACCGGTTCTGCTGACCACGCTTGTTTCCGACCGGCAGATTCTCACCGCAAAAACTGTGGGCGTGTTTCGCAGAACAATGCCAGCCTGGACGCTGCTTTTTGTCCATATAATAATATTTACTTTAATAAAATACATTCATCCGGCAGCGATATTTCAGGTGGCAATAGTTGTATTCGGCGCGGCGATATTTGTAATTTCGTCGGGAATATTCTTCAGCAGTCTCTTAAAAAACACCACAAGCGCTGTCATCGCCAACTTGATATTTATTGCTGTTGTCTGGGCAGGCATACCATTTTTAGTGGGGATCATTGATGTAATTGCAATGTCCGGTGATGATTTTATAGAACTGGTGATGTCGGTCAATCCTTTCTATCATATCGTTCTAATAATGGAAGAAGGTGCAGGCGATGGTGCTGTCAAAAACCTCTCTCAACTGGACTATTACATGTTTTTTGACTCAAATAATGATTGGAATTTCTGGGCCACGACAACTTTCCAGGCATTTACCGCTGCCGGGTATTGTGCGGTTAGCCTGATCTTTTTTGCTCTGGCAAAGGGCAATCTCAGGAGGAAGATCTTTTAAATGGACGTAGCCGGGACACTTACATCGCGCAGCATATTACCTGTATGGCTGACCGGACCTATCCTTGATAAGGAACTGCGGGTCGCCAGCAGGCGTAAGCGGTACTATTTCACGCGATCTCTGTACCTTGCTGTCATGGCGATCCTGGTCCTGTCTGTCTGGCTCAGTCAAAATGCCACGCTTGGCCTCCAAAGCTCCGTCTATAATGTCTCGCGAATGGCTGAGGTAGGACGCACCGTAATAGTGTCGGTAGTCTGGTTTCAGTTTATTGCTATACAGATCGCGGCGATCCTGTTTTTTTCCAGCGCTATCTGCGAAGAGATGAACAAAGGGACGCTCAACGTGCTGATGACTACGCCGATAACGACGTTGCAGATTGTCATGGGAAAACTTCTAAGCAAACTTTTGCAGCTCGTTTTGCTTATCAGCCTTTCGCTGATGACGCTGTCGATAGTGTACATCTTCGGAGGGGTGCATTGGGATTATATTCTTTCGACATTTTTTATTACGCTGACAGCGGTGATATTTACCGGGAGTCTTTCCCTGTTCTGCTCGGGCAGGTTTAAACGGACTCACACCGTAATAATTATCATGCTGACGTTCATTTCTGTTTATTACATGATCGGACCGATGCTAATCTCGATCCTGTCGAACACCTCAACAGGCTCGGCGTGGCTGCTGATGGCAAATCCCATGGCGGTAATGTTGGAGATGACCAAGCCGACCATTACCAGCGTTGTTGCCGGCTCCAGCGGCTTTTCATGGCCGATCCACTGTTTGCTCATGCTGGGCATATCGGTTTTGCTCGTTATTGCTACAACCATCGGACTCAGAAGATCGATCCTAAACTTTGCGTTTGAAACTCGTGCGAAGAAAAATGGACTTCTGGGTCGATTCCGCAAGTTATTTTTGGGTACCGGATATAAGTTCCCTATCGTGCTTAAGAACGTGCCTGTCAAGAAATGGTATCGCTGCAAAAGCGAAGTGATACTCTTGTGCTTCCTGCTGTCTGGATATATGCTGGGCTATTATGCTTTATATCTGCGGCTGACTGGCTCGGCAATCAGGTCGACAGGAATTGGAATTGTCTTCTTTTCCACATGGTCCATGACCGTCTGGTTGATAGTCGTAGCCAGAACAGTCGTATGCGCATCAACCGCAGTGACAAAAGAAAAGGAAAGCAGGTCACTGTCCGTGCTGTTGTGCTGCCCGTTAACAGACAGCCAGATCATAAGCGGCAAAGCAAAACATATTTTTCGAAGCAACCAGGTCGGCTGGATAGTGTTGATAATCAACTCAGGGGCAATCATTCTTGTGAGTATTTTGTTTAGTTATAATCAAAGTGGTTCTCTCCCATCAATCTTTTATTTATATTCTCTGTTTTCTGTCCTTCAGGCTATCGGCAACCTTATCTTTATAATTGGTTTCGGTTTGTATCTCAGTACAAAGCTAAAATCCAGCACGGCAGCGATGATAACCGGACTGGTCGGATTCATGTCATTGTATTTTGTGATATATTTAGTGACCAGGATTTCACCTGCTTTTTTGGGGAGATATATTTCATTTTACATGCTCTCCATTTATATACGCCCGTTTGTATATATAGGTGCGGGTCTGCTGTTCTATTGGCGTGCAAAACGGTTATTGCGAACAAACTCTGGAAATTAACAGCATGGACATCCCTGATAAATACAAAAGTTTGATAACATTGAACTGGTTGACCGGGCCGATCTTCACCAAGGAGCTTCGTGTTGCCAGCCGCAGAAAGCGCAGCTACTTCCAGCGCGTGGCATTTATCCTGCTTTTATTGTTTTTGATGGTTTTTTCCTGGTTTGTTAATATGATGATGTCCAGCTTTAGCTCGTCAGCTTATGTTGCAGGCAGGATGTCGATCATTTCACGGAGCATTACCACTGCGGTAGCGTGGATGCTGTTAATGTTGCTGCCTTTGCGTGCGACCATCATGCTGGGCGGTTCCATCAGTCAGGAAGTGAATAAACGAACGCTCGACGTTCTGCTCACAACTCCGATCACATGCGTGCAGATCGTTATGGGCAAGGTACTAAGCAGCTTTTTACAACTGGTACTGCTGATCGGCATCACACTTCCGCTGTTTTCGGTTATTCGTGTTTTTGGCGGTGTGCCGTGGGACCATGTGGTTGTCTTTCTCTGCATAATACTGACAACGACGTGCCTGTTCGCATCCATAAGTCTATTTTATTCCATACACAACAAGCACACCTACAGGGCGGTAGTCTTAACATTGGCAACTGCATTCTTAATTTTCGCAGCGGTGCCGATAGTATTAAATCTGCTTGCTTACTCCACTCATTGGTCGTGGTTGGCTCCTGCGATTAGTGTCGCGTCAATGGTCAATCCTTTTATTACTTTTGCCTCGATAATGCAATCAATGATGTCTTCCGATCCGCAGGGTACGGCGGCGTTCCCATGGGCCTTCCATTGCGGCATCGTAACGCTTGCATTTGTGGCCCTGCTGGCTCTGTCGGTTTGGCGATTGAAGAAGGTCATGCCGAACCTGGCGGCTGGCAACACGCCGAAGACGTGGAATATCAAACGCCTGTTCGGTATCAGGACAAAAGATAAAAGCGACATCATCCAGGCAAGAAAGACATTGGAAGTTTCCGACGACCCGATCTACTGGAGAGAGGTCAACCGAACCGAGTATGGATCGCTGTTCGGTCCCAGGGCAAGCATCATCGTTATGATAGTATTGCTTGTCGTTATCTATTTCATCGCAATGGTCAAGGGATGGCTGCTGACCAGCGAGTTCCATGCAGTGATAGTGACCGTGCTGGCCGGAGCCGCTTTGCTGCGTATCGCGATACTGTCTGCCCAGAGTATCTCTGCGGAAAAACAGGCAAGAACCCTGCCGATCCTGCTGATGACGCCTTTGGAAGACGCCGACATCATCAGGAAAAAAAGAAACGCCATCTTCAAAAAAACTTCCCTTTACTGGTACCTTATCTTTGGAGATGTTTTCGTGTTTTCACTGCTAACGGTAATACACCCAGCAGCGATCATTGGAGTCTTAGCTGCGATAGTCCCTGCGGTACTTTTTATTATGGGCATCGGTTTCTATTGCGGAACCAGGTTTAGGACTACGACCGGGACAATGACCGCAACATTCGCTATTCCCTTTGTGCTGTGGTTCTTCTGCCCGTGTTTTGCGAATTTCAGCCCGTTGATGCTGATCGCGTTAAGCATTGCTTCTGATGGTTACGGCGGTTTAAATGGGATATTGTTCGCAATGGGTGTCGTTCCGACGATCATCTATGCGGTTGCAGGTATCATAATGCTTTCAATGGCAAAATCTTCAATGCGGAATAATGTTTTCAATGTGGCGGGGTAGTAAATAAATATGCATGGATTGGCAATTAAAATATTTCAACTAATAACGCTGAGATGGCTTACGGGGCCGATCTTCACCAAGGAGCTTCGTGTTTCAAGCAGACGTAAGCGCTTTTATTTCATGCGTACGCTTTATCTTCTGCTGCTTTTGCTTTTAATGAGCCTGATCTGGTTTGAGGCGACCAGGGCCTACAATTCTGTAACATACAATGTCTCACGAATGGCAGAAGCGTCGAAGCTGATCGTTGTAAGCATTGTATGGTTTCAGTTTATAGCTTTCCAGGTGCTCGCTGTGATATTGTGCAGCACGGCGATCAATCAGGAAATATATAACCGCACATTGTATGCACTTATGACAACACCCATCACTTCGATGCAGATCATAATGGGGAAACTTTTAAGCCGTCTTTGGCAGATACTCATATTGTTCGCAGTAAGTTTACCCTTGCTGTCGATGATCCGTGTATTTGGCGGGATACCATGGGACTATTTGCTATTAACTGCATGTATAACATTTTGTGTGGTTATTTTTATCAGTTCGGTAACTGTCTTTTTTTCGATCCTCTTTCGACGTTCGTATGCCGTAATGATCTTCACTGTTGTAACTTTAGGAATATTTTTTGCTTTGCTGCCTGCTCTCTTTCTCTTTATCTGTCATGAACTCAATAAGTTTGGGACTCATTCGATTGATTTTGAGGATATTGGAGAACAAGTTTTTTTCTTTACAAATCCCTATGTATTGATGGCGGTGAAAACGGATAACATGTTCTACTCTTCCGCGCCATCTCTGCATACTCACTGGCCTTTTCAATGTATCTTTTTATTGATCTGCTCGTTTTTGACCTTATGCTGGGCAAGCTTTTCGGTTCGCTCATCAGCTTTAAGGCACATGACACCAAAAACAACACGAAAGAAGTATAAGGTTCCGCCCAGAGAATCAAGATCCTATTGGCTGTTCCGGCCTTTTTTCCTTCATTCAATCGTCAGACGCAGGATCGGCACAGGTATGATCTGGAAGGAATTCCTGCTGCCCGTGCTTGGCAAGTTTCGCAAAATTGTTTACCTGGCCTTCCTGCTTATCGTCATATCTCTTGCGATAAGCGCATTTGCAGCCTCTTGGCTGAATTCCAGTAACATACTGGAATTTGTTTTCGGCTCTTCGGTCATAGGGCTGTTTAGCCTTGCGTGTCTGTTTACTGTCATTGTGCCCGCAACTTTCATCACATCGGAAAAAGAGGCATCAACCTGGGCAATTCTTCTGACCACCTGCTATTCGGATTACCAGATACTTGGCGGAAAGATCGTAGGGATACTGCGGCGAATTATTATTGTATGGTTCCCGTTCATCGTCATATATTTCATGGTTGCCTATGTCAGCCTGATAACCGTGCCAACCTCGATTATGCTGATCATGGTCGGTGCCGTTGCAGCGATATTCGTGATATTTTCGGGCTTATACTTCAGCAGTTGCTTCAAAAATTCAACGACAGCCGTCATCGCAAATCTGTCATTGGTCGCGGTCTTTTGGGTATTGATCCCACTTGTGGTTCCCCCTGTTTTGGATATATTCATTGGAAGGTACAATGCTGGTTATCATACAATAACCAGATTGTACCTTGACATTACGCCTCCGGGCATGTTTTATGAGATCATGAAAAATGCTCCATCATCTTCGCGTAGTTGGTCAAGTTTTCGCCAGTTGTTAGGAATTTCGATGCCGGTGTGGTACGTTATGCTTCATCTGTTGATGTGCGGTTTGTTTTTCTGGCGGACAAAGGTTAATATGCGAAAGAAAATATCTTAAAAGAATCCTGCAGGATTGTAAAAACGTATGTATGGAACGCTGGTTAAAATATCACGATTAATCTCGCTGCGATGGCTTACAGGCCCCGTATTCGATAAGGAGCTTCGTGTCTCAAGCCGCCGCAAACGATACTACCTGCTGCGCGTTATTTACGTTATCGCTTTGCTTGTGATCATCGGTTCGGTCTGGTTTGACTTTTCCGGCAGCTATTTTCAATACGGTACGCAGATGTCAGCCTACATGGCAGAGATGGCAAGGCTTATCTGCGCAGGCATCGCTGATATGCAATTCTATGTTACCCAGATAGCCGCGATATTATTACTTAGCGGTTCGATCAGTGAAGAAGCCAGCAATAGAAGCCTCGCAGTCCTGCTGTCCACACCGATCACCAGCTTTCAGATCGTCGGAGGCAAAGTAACCAGCAAACTCCTGCAGGTGTTGCTGCTGTTGTGCCTCAGTCTGCCAGTTCTTGGGGTCATTCGGGTGTTTGGCGGAATTCCATGGGATTTTGTCGTAAAGACCACATGCATCACAATGGTAGCGGTGCTCTTTTCCTCGGCTGTTACGATTCTCGTCGCGACCTTTTTTAGAAGGGCACATACGACTTTCATCGTTACAATGACAATTATATGCCTGTATTACGGGCTGATATATATGCCGATTGTTAGTGGGTTGGTCGAGCATTTTGAATCTCTCGCCTGGATCGAATTCAATCTTAATCCGTATTATGTATTCCGTGGAATATTGGATAACTTTATTGGAAGTGGCAGTATGGCATTTCGGGTATTCTGGTCACAGCCTTCTGTCTGGATATCTTTTTGGCCATTTTTCTGGTGCTGTCTGGAAAATATCGCGTTATCCTTCTTTATATTTCTGCTTGCCGCATGGCGGATCAGAAAGATTTCGCTCAGGCAGCTTACAGGCGACAGATCAGAAAAGAAACGCCATATCCGAAGGGCTATCGAAGCATGTATCAATATTCTGCCCAGGATCAGCCGGCAAAAACCCATAAGAACCGTACGGGGGCAGTGTGTTGTCTGGAAGGAGATGCACAACTCGCTTTTCCGCAGCGAACTGCTCCGAGGCAGATACATATATCTTCTGCTTGTCGGTGCCATCGTAATAATCTATTCGCTCTTCATGCTTTTTGCTGTCGGTGACATGCAGGAGGTCGTTTGGGCGGTCATAGTCCTGTCTGCAATTATAGCTTTATTATTGACCGCAATAACCTCAGCGGTCTCGATCAGCGCAGAAAGAGAAACGTCCTCCTGGCATATACTTTTGTGTACTCCGCTCACCGATGCTGATATACTATGGGGCAAGATGACCGGAGTATTGCGAAAGATCGCCGCTGTGTGGCTGTACATATTTATTTTTATTGCGATAATGATCTATGCAAGGGTTTTTCCGCTATCCGCGTTATTTTATACTATTGTAATAGCGTTCGGGACCATTGGTTTGTTAGTGGGTATGGGTATGTATTTCGGCGTTATTTGCAAAACCGGAACCAAAGCGGTTATGGCACTTCTGATCATCGCAGCTATACTATGGATCGGGCCGTTAGTGTTTGCGGAAATGTCTCGTTTCAATTATTCTGATACGGTCGAGATGATGATGTTCGTCAATCCCGTCAAGCAGATGATGCATGTATGTGAAGGTAAATTGGATTCATTCTTTTTGGTCTATTCACGTTATAAGAAGTTATACTTTCATGATTTTCAGGACACAGGAGTCTTCATCGTTGTTTGTTCAATAGTCAATTTTGCTGTCGGTTGTTTTTTTATCTGGCGGGCAAAGAGAAAGATCAGAACCAAAATATTTTAGAGCACTTAAACTTTTTATGTATAGGTTTAGGCCGTTGTGAGGACTTTTAACAGCAAGGCAGAAAACGCAGGCAATGCTGTTCATTGCCGAGTATTTCTAACGTCGCTGGTAAAAGCCGCAGCAGGCATAAGCCATACACTAAAAATTTAATTGCTCTAGACAGGAAATATATGCATAAGTTACGATTGGAAAAAGTCAGCAGAATATTTAACGGCGATGTAGTTGCTGTCAGCGATGTCAGCTTTGATGTCAGCCCCGGCCAGACGCTTGTTCTCACAGGGCCAAGCGGTGCGGGAAAAACGACCATACTCAGGATGATCGCAGGGCTGGACAAACCGACCAGCGGATCCATTTTCCTCGACGACCAGCGAATAAATGACGTCGAGCCGCGTCACCGAAATATCGCGATGGTGTTTCAGAACTTCTCGCTCTATCCTCACATGAACATTCAGGACAATATGGGATTCGCGTTGAAAATGCGAAAAACGCCCAAACAGGTCATACGCGACAAGGTTGCCAATATCGCGAAAGAACTTGAGATCGAGAATTTATTGAAACGAAAGCCCTGCCAGTTGTCAGGCGGCCAGAGACAGAGAGCAGCCCTGGGAAAGGTCATGGTCGCAGAGCCGAAAATATTTCTGTTCGATGAGCCGCTTAGCAACCTTGACCGGAAGCTCAGGATCAGCGCGAGACAGCAGATCAAGGAACTTCTCAAAAGGTTAAACGCGACTGCTGTCTATGTCACCCATGACCAAACCGAAGCCGAAGTACTTGCCGACAAGATCTGCGTACTCGACGCCGGCACGGTCATGCGGATCGACTGACGTTAACACAATACGAACCACTTAATAAGCAGACAGGACCTTAGCGTAAAGCTTTGGTCCTGTCTGAATTGATTGTGTCAAATGTTTACTTTTTGCGTCTTCGCATTACTAAAAAGCCGCTGCCAAGGAGAACAAGTGTTGCAGGTTCAGGTAGAAATGCCGCATCAGAACCGAATTCAACACGTACATCATTATCAAGGAAGTCAAGGTTTGCAAGAGGAGCATTCAGATCGAGTGTGATTACGACTGTATCTAAGATGTATCCTTTGTCGGTGGTCAACAATATCGGATCCGAAGCCAATCCAGCCTGCGGGCCGTTTAGGTTAGCTGGTCCGTCGAGGTTAGAGCCTCCGAAAACATATTGATTTCCGCCTGTAGATGTAACAAGGATAGGAAGCATTCCTGTACTAGCGGGATTGATGTTGCTGTAACCCCATTCGCCGCTAACATCATCCCCTCCGGAAAGCTGGCTTGTAATATTGCCAAAATTCATTGAATATGAGTTATCGCCGATTTTTACATTACCTCCGTTGATCAGAGCGATTCCGTCAAAGTCGAACGAAATGCTTGTCAGCAGTTGATCGGCAACATCAAATGATCCCGGGGTTTGATCGAGGTTGTAAACTATTGGCAATGCTGTCGACGTATTTGTCAGCCGTATTGTAAGTACGTCAGGGTTGTCGGTATCAAGGATGAAAGTCGCTTCTGCGCCAAGTCCCGAGAAATCCGATAGACCAATATCATATTTTGCCGAGTCAATTGTTGCGTCAAATACGATCGTTTCACTAATGATCGCAGCTTGAAGTATTGCCGGAGACAACATGCCCAGGACAATCAGTGTGTATAGTGTTCTTTTCATAATATCCACCCCATTTAAAACGGTTTCTTCTTTGTTTAAAGTTCATTAGCATAAAGCCAGCAAACTTACTATCCGTGTATTATACAATATTTGCGGTTTAAATCCAAATTTCAGAACGTTTCGGAACTATGCCGAATACGCTTTTTTGTTTCATGAAATAGGTAAAATGTAGTAAAGCGTTATATGGAAGGATATTATAGGGCAACGTGAAAAAACTTAGCTTCAAATAATTTAATTACGTGCATATTTTTTTTAATGACTTTTGCACGCAATGTATAACAAAGCCGCAACTGGCAAAAAGCGAGCACGCAAAATTAAATTGCTCTAAGATTAACTTGATGTTTCCCGTGTTGTTCGGTTACAATTCCCCGATGAGCAGACATAAGCAGCTAAAACGAAATATAGCCGGACACAATAGAAAGGCATCTACCGTAAAGACCGCCAGAGTTGATTGTGCCCGCCTTGATGAACGTATGCTCGTCAGCACACCCGAGGATATGCGCCGCCATAAATGGGATCAAGTCGATGTCATTATCGTCACCGGCGATGCCTACGTTGACCACCCGTCTTTCGGTGTCGCCCTGATCGGCAGATGGCTTCAATCCAATGGCTGCAAGGTTGCGATTTTGGCCCAGCCCGACTGGAAGGGCGTTGAAGATTTTTGTCAATTCGGTAAACCACGCCTTATGTGGGCAATAACTTCCGGCTGCATCGATTCCAGACTCAACGATTACGCGTCGATGGGACACAGGCGCAAAGAGGATACTTACAGTCCAGGCGGTAAAATTAACATGCGACCGTCAAGGCCGCTGCTTACTTATGCCGCACGCGCCAGGCAGGCCTATAAAGGCGTCCCAATCGTTCTAGGAGGGCTTGAGGCCTCGTTGCGTCGGCTCGTGCATTATGATTATATCGAGGACAAACTAAAACGCTCGGTGCTTATCGATGCAAAGGCCGATCTGCTCGTCCACGGCATGGGAGAACTTGCGATACTTGAGATCGCACGCAGGCTGGATAATGGACAGACCATCGATGATATGACGGACATCCCAGGAATCTCGTACAAAAAAGTCAGGGCTGTCCAATTGCCGAAAGACGCTGTCCAACTGCCTGCGATGGAACAGCTTGAAAAGAACAACAGTCTGTTTATGGATGCCCAGCAGACCTACCAGAAACAGGCAATGCCCGCTGGCAAACCGGTGTTTCAGGATCAGGACGCCGGGACAGTTATCGTCAATCCGCCTGCAAGATCGCTTACGCCCGATGAGATGGACCGGCTCTATTCGATGAATTTCACTCGTCGCTATCCAAGCCGCTATGACAGTCAGGGCGGGATCGCCGCACTTACTCCGATACAGTTTTCCATCACTTCGCACAGGGGATGCTTCGGGGGGTGCAGTTTCTGTTCGATCTATTTTCACCAGGGCAAAGAGATCGCCTCTCGTTCGGTTGGTTCCATCCTCACAGAAGCTGAATCAATGCTGAGTCATCCCGATTTCCGCGGAACAATTTCCGATATTGGCGGCCCCACAGCGAATATGTACGGCATCGAATGTTCCCATGCCCAACGGTGCAACCGCGCAAGCTGTGTCTTTCCGGATCGCTGCAAAAAGCTTCGTCTTCAGTTCGCCCCCATGCTCAACATGCTTCGTGCGGTAAAGAAATGGCAGCATAGCCAAAAGCGAAAAATTAATATTTTCATAGCTTCAGGTGTACGACATGACCTTGCTGTCGAAAGCAAAGAATACATCGAGATGCTCGCAAAAAATTTCACAAGCGGCCATCTTAAAGTCGCCCCGGAGCATTATTGCAAAAATGTATTAAGTCTCATGGGTAAACCAGGCTATGAAGCGTTTGAACAGTTTGAAGATATGTTTATGGCTGCTACAAAAAAAGCCGGTAAAAAGCAATATCTCGTCCCGTATTTCATCAGTTCTCACCCAGGCTGCGACAAACAGCACGCTGTGAAACTCACAGAGTACCTTGTCAGCCGCAACTGGAGATTAAGACAGGTACAGGATTTTGTACCCGTACCTTTGTCGCTATCGACCGCTATGTACGTATCCAGCCGTGACACAAAGGGCAACAAAATACACGTCCCAAAAGGCCAGAGTGAAAAGAGACTCCAGCTTGCTCTATTGCAGTACCATGACAGCCGCAACCGAAGCATGATTTCAAACTTCCTCAAAGAACGAAACAAAAATGCTCTGCTCGCAAAGATTATTCATGCCCAGCAGACTACAAACATGGACAGAAAAAGATGACAAAAAAACATTCCCTTCTCGCATTACTCCTTCTTGTCCCCGCACCAAGCATTGGTGTTTTGATAGGCATGAGGATCTGCCCGAACGATTTCGGCAGGGCGGTATTCTTCATTTTCAAGCTATGGCTCTTATTGCTCCCTTTGGTGTGGCACGTCTTTGTAGATAAGCAGAAGCTGTCACTGTCGAAACCGTCAAACGGAGGATTTGTTGTCGCCGGATTACTTGGCCTGGCCATGAGTGCCGTAATGATCACGGCCTATATACTCTTAGGCAAACATTTGATCGACCCTCAGGTCCTCAAAGACATGATGGCAGGCATCGAGCTTGACGATCGGCGAACATATCTGCTTGGAGCCGCATACTGGATACTCGTCAATTCCGTTCTCGAAGAATATGTATGGCGATGGTTTGTAGTTAAAAAGTGCCAGTCACTAATGTCTACAAACGCTGCGATTGTTGTCTCGGCGATATGTTTCACGATCCACCACGTTGTTGCAATGAGCATGTTTTTTAACTGGCTTGTGGTCTCTGTAGCTTCTGTCGGCCTCTTTGTCGCAGGAGCCGTCTGGTCATGGTGCTACAGCAGATACCAATCAGTCTGGCCAGGATATATAAGTCACGCTATTGTCGATATAGCAGTATTTGGAGTAGGTTATATATTGATCTTTGGATAAGTTCCAGACCGCTTGATTCATCGACAATAATTTCGTGTCCTTTCAACTTCTTTTTTAAAGAACGTTTGTTTCTTCCTCTTGAATTCACAACTCAATAACCATACCCTGCCTTGAAACAGCGATACCGTCCCCCCTCACTGCAGTCTCCCACTGTTCATCTTTCCAGCCAAATCCAACTTCTCCCGCACCGTCTTCATGGCCACTCATATGTACGAGATATACTTTCTGGGCTTTGATGGCTTCGATGTATGATTTCGCACGTTGATAGGATGTATGACCCGTCTTTTTTTCTCCTCCCGCCTCAGTTTCATCAGCATTCCATGTATTCGCTGCAATAAATAAGACATCGGCATCCTTAA
The DNA here is from genome assembly GCA_030641315.1 of Anaerohalosphaeraceae bacterium. Taxonomy (GTDB): domain Bacteria; phylum Planctomycetota; class Phycisphaerae; order Sedimentisphaerales; family Anaerohalosphaeraceae; genus DAOWHR01. The sequence continues at coordinate 13,743 of DAOWHR010000316.1, forward strand.
AACTTCCTATGTTGCGATTTATCACTTCCAGGTTCGTAACATCACTATAAGGTAGTTTTTTGCTGGGCACATCGATGTCCCATGCAAACACCGCTTTCTTAGGTCCAATTTCGGCGATATAAATGACAGATCCCTTTATTCCACCATGAGCGACTGGAATCGGGGTGAATCGCACTAGGGGATCTCCTCCCACTTCGAAAGGCTGTTCCGGAAGAATCTCTTGAAAACAAAGACGATGTTCAAGAACATAGGATTGGCCACCCTTGGTACGCAGATGATCATAAGTTTCAAGCGTGCAATAAAGGGGAATCTTCTGGAATTCCTGCCCCTGTCTTTTGGCTGAGCGTTTCACGCTCTCACAAAGCTGGTTCAAACCAAGAGCGTGATCAGGATGCCAGTGGGTAAGGAGTATAGCACACACATGATCTAATCCTTCAAGTCCGGAACACACTAAGCTGTCCACGACACCAGCCCCAACATCAATAAGGATGTGCTGTTTCACTGTTCCATCCTGGTTAGGAGCAAGAATTGAACTGGAAGTATGGGATCTCCAGGGAGGATCATCCCACCCATCGAAAGGTGTGAGTATTTCTGGCGGGTTTGCCATATGAAATTTCACTTCTCTACATCTTTTGCAAGTACAACCAAGCTCTCGGGAAAAGGCATGTCCAATTCCATTCATACGCACAAAGACGTTATCATTCATTGTAGACTCCCTTTTCAGGTATAACGACAGGGAACAATTAAAGGCGAAAGGTACCCTTTTCCTTGCCTGTGGCTCAAATTCTTCAGTTTACTTCAACATATATTAACCAGATTACACTGTATTAATACACATTTTACGATTTGCACCGTTCGATTACCAGAATAAATCAAATAAATATTTTGCTTACTTGACCGCTATTCAAAACGCTCGCATCCATGGGCTAGCCTGACTGCCTAACCTGATGTCGATCGGTTCTTCATTTACATCCATAAATCAATAGCATGACTGACTATCAAAAGGATACCTCCAATACACCATTACCGAAATGACGAGCTTGATTCGTCGGTATTAATTTCTTAGCTGAAGAATATCCGGCTGTTCACGCTGAAGCCAGGCTGGCAGATCATTTTGTTTTGCATTTTTCCATAAGCCGACTTCTTGTTCTACCGCTTTTTCCTGCATGGACGCATACCGGTTTAGCTGGCTGTGCTTGAACCGCAGATCAGCATACCCATAGCCAAGCCGGACAAGGTCTTCGTTAAACACTCTACCCTCGATCTCGATATACCCAAGCAGCCGGTTATAACGGTCCCGTACATCCGACACAGTATCGATAATAACGGTTACATCTTTGCCCTGAAGTGTTCGTGCCGCATAATCGCTGGCTTCTCGACCGTAGTACATCTTGCCTGTACGGGGATTTTTGGTTTCTGGCGTATCGACACCGAGCAGCCTGATCCTGGTATGGTCGTATTCGCCGTCAGCAATATCTATGTCAACAGTATCGCCGTCAACGACATTTACCACGGTGAATAGTTGTTTGTGATATTTGTCAGCATCCGTACCTTTGGGTGTCGGCGTTAAAAGGTACGTGCGAAAGTCGGTACCGGCCCACTTATCGAATGCGCTTACCGCAAGAATAAACAGGACACCCGTCAATATGAGCGCCCTGCGTTTGTTCCTGCTCATCGCATAACGTTTTTTTCTGCGTTTGCCCATATTTAATTGTGGTCGGCGGTGTTAAATAGTCGTTCGCTGATCGTTTGGCTTATCCAGTTCAAAAGCATCGCAGATAGCTTCCAGAGCAACCTGCCCCTGATCTTCGTCCACGATACAGCTGATACGGATCTCGCTCGTTGTGATAGAGTCGATATTTACCTTCGATTCTGCCAAAGCCTTGAACAAACGGTCTGCCACTCCGCTGTGGCTTCTCATCCCAACACCTACCGCTGACACTTCGGCGATGTCTTCACGTATGAAGACTGACTGGCAATGAACATCGTCCTTGATGTCTTCGATCGCTTTTTTCGCGTCTTCCAGTTCACCGCTTGCGATAGTGAACGAAAGGTTTGCCTTTTCCGGGCTGATCTCGACCTGTATGATGTCGTTTACGATCACTTTTGCCGATGCCAGATGTGCAAAGATCTTGGCCGCGTTGCCAGGCTGGTTGTCAACACCAAGCAGACCGATCTTAGCAAGATCCTTTTGTATTGTTGCGCCTGAAACGAGAATGCCTTCCATTGTTGGTACTTCGTGAGTTATTTGAGTTCCTGGTTTATCGTTCATACTGCTCCTGACGTGTATAGTCACATTATATTTTTTTCCGAACTCAATTGCCCGGCCGTGCATCACTCCCGCTCCGAGGCTCGCCAGTTCAAGCATTTCATCATAGCTGATCTGGTCGAGCTTGACTGCTTTAGGATATTTTCGCGGGTCGGTGCTGTATATGCCGTCTACATCGGTGTATATCTCGCAGACATCAGCTTCGATGGCCGCAGCAAGAGCGACCGCGCTTGTATCCGATCCTCCCCGGCCTAGTGTCGTTATGTTGCCTTCCTCGTCAACTCCCTGAAAGCCCGCGACGATTACCATATTGCCATCGTCAAGGGCCTTCTTGATCTTTGCCGAATCGATGCTCTGGATGCGAGCCTTGCTGTGGGCCGCGTCAGTTATCATGCCTACCTGGGTGCCGGTAAAGCTGATTGCCTTATGTCCCATCGCATCAAGTGCCATAGCCATAAGGCTCACCGTCTGCTGTTCGCCGGTACTGAGAAGCATATCCATCTCACGCTTTGAAGGCTTCGGATTTAGCTCAAGAGCGTCTGCGACCAACAGGTCCGTCTGTTTGCCCCGGGCAGAGCAGACCATAACAACCTGATGTCCATTCTCCGATGCTTTTACGGCTCGATGGGCCGCCTGACGTATTTTTTCAGCATC
>DAOWHR010000149.1 GCA_030641315.1 Anaerohalosphaeraceae bacterium
ATCCTTCGAAATCATTGAGTCCGCTGTATGCCCAATGGCTGTCCTCTTTGTCTTCACCACAGTCCATGACTACGAAGTAGACCGGGCCGTGTTTGAACGAGAAATAGTATTTGTCATTTGGGGTGTCAACGTAGTTTTTGAGCAATCTGGAAAACTCTCCGCGTATCTCATGGTTGCCTCGTGCGAGTATGAACGGTATTCTGCTTGCAAACAGGTCGGTCGAAGGTTTTAGGAATTTTTCGATAATCTGTGTTTCCGATCCCGGGTCATTGATAACGTCTCCGTTCATGAAGATCATTTCGTAAGGCTTTTTGTTAGCCATCGCTACTAATCCTTGAAGAGTTTTGACGTTATCATGGATGTCGTTGAATACTACGAACGAGCAGTCTGGTTTGGCAGTGTCAAGAGTTGTGAAGGTGAAGGTCCGGCTTTGGTTTTTTTGGCCGAATGTCACCTTGTATGGTTCATATTTTATGATTTCCGTTGAGGTTACGCGATAGTTGTATTTTGTGTTTGGTTTGAGGCCTTTGATCGTGATGCGGTGGATCGTTGAGTTCGCATCGATCTGGCCATCGTGTGTGCTGACGGCTTTTTTAGCAAGTTTGTCAGTCAGGCCAAATTCCACTTCGGCGGTGCTTTTAACATCTGTTATCCACATTACTGTTATTGATGTCTCGGTCGGGGTTTGCAGGTATGGGCCAACAACGATATTTATGGCAGAAACGGCGTGGTTTGCAATGATGGTTAGCAAGACGATCGATATAAGTCTGGCTGATCTCATGTTTAACATCTCCTGTTAATTGTTGTTTTTAGAAATAATTATGAGTATATTTCTAACATGTTGGTCCTGTTAAATCAATATGAATATAGCGGCCGTTTCCAACAATTATCCGGGCAATCATAAAATATGGGGTGGATGTGTTGACAGGGGTGGTATTTTGTAATAGTATATCTCGGCAGTGGTTTTTTTGGCTTTTAAGTGGGCATCTGCCATAAAATGGACGTATTAAAATTGCTGCAGGGAAGAATTTGTGAATAGTATTGTTGTTATACCCGCTCGTTATGATTCAAGCCGTTTTCCCGGCAAAGTTCTCGCTAACGAAACAGGAAAATTCCTCGTTGAGCATACTTATGAGCGTGCATTGTGCGCGAAAAGCGTTCGTCAGGTAATAATCGCCACCGACAGCGATAAAGTAATGGCGGCGTGTGAAACGTTTGGCGCCAAGTGTGTTATGACGTCTGTCGATCACCAGAGCGGGACGGATCGGATCGCTGAGGCTGTTGCCGGTCTTGATGTTGATATTGTTGTCAATCTGCAGGCCGATGAGCCGGAGATCGACTCTGGTTGCATAGATATGCTTGTGGGCTTACTTGTCGATAATCCTGACGCTGATGTAGCAACGCTTGTTGCCGGGTTTGATGATGCAGGTGATGTGTCAAATCCGAATATCGTTAAGGTGGTTTGCGATAACAGCGGCATGGCGATATATTTTTCGCGAAGCGTAATACCTTATGACCGTGATAATGGCGGAGTCGGGGATGTGTCGGAGTATCTGCGGCATCTTGGGATATACGCTTACAGGAAGGATTTTCTGTTGAAATATACACAGCTTGCTCAAAGCAGGCTTGAAAAACTTGAAAAACTCGAACAGCTTAGGGTGATTGAGAACGGATATAATATTATTACCGGCAAAGTTGCCCATGCGTGGGCGGGAATCGATACCGCAGAGCAGTACGGGCAATTCGTAAAAAGGATCAACACCCTTATCGGGTGATAACATTGTGCGTTGAGAGATTAGAAACTTATTTCAAATAGCATTTACCCAAGCATCAAGGGGATTGTAAGAGTAGGATTGATAAAATATGGCTAAAGATAAGATCACAACTGAGAGCAGGGATCTGCTGGCAAAGGTTAGCGATGTTTCGACAGAGACGGAGTATTTTTCACCGATACCGGCTGGTTATAAGAAGGGCAAATGCCGTTATGTTATCGTGATGGGTACGGTGATGAGCGGGCTTGGCAAGGGGATATTCTCTTCGTGTCTGGCCAAACTGATGCAGGATAAGGGTTTAAAGGTTTCGCCTATCAAGCTGGAGGGCTATCTAAACATCGATTCCGGTACGCTTAATCCGTTCAGGCATGGTGAAGTTTTTGTTCTTGATGACGGTATGGAATGCGATATGGATCTCGGCACTTACGAACGTATGCTTGACCAGAATCTAAGCGGTTCCAACTTTTCGACGAGCGGTCAGATCTACAGTTCGGTTCTTCGGAAGGAAAGACACGGCGATTATCTTGGTCGTGATGTGCAGATGATCCCTCATGTAACAGGAGAAGTTAAGCTTGAGCTGAGACGCCTTGCGATGAACAGCGAAGCTGATATTGTTTTTGTTGAGATAGGCGGGACGGCGGGGGACCTTGAGAATGCATTCTACATCGAGGCGATGCGAGAGCTTGCGTATGAGGAGGGGCCTGGAAGCTGCTGTTTTGTCGGTTTGACGTATATTCTGGAGCCTAAGACGCTGGGTGAGCAGAAGAGTAAGGCCGCTCAGCTTGGAATCAAGCAGCTTATGCAGATGGGGATACAGCCGGACATAATCGCATGCAGGGCGGACAACCCTGTCAGTGAGCAGGTCAGACAGAAGATCAGTGTTTTCAGTAATGTACCTTTTGAGCGTGTATTCAGTATGCATGACTCGTCGAGTATATATATGATCCCTTCGATGCTGCGTGACTGCGGTATCGATTTTCAGGTGCTAAGGCTGCTTAAGATCGACGACCGCATAAACCTTCGCCTCGAACGAAAGGCCTGGGCCCAATGGTGTGACTTTACCGATAAGATCGGCAAAGAGGACCGCCAAATAACAATCGGAATTACAGGAAAATATACGTCCGTACGTGACAGCTATGCCTCTATCATCAATGCTTTGGAACATGCCGGTATCGCACTTGGCTGCAAAGTCGGGATCAAGTGGATCGAGACGACCGAAGTTACCGATGATAATGCGGCAGAACACCTTGGAGATGTTGACGGGATTATCGTACCGGGCGGTTTTGGTGTTCGCGGGACAGAAGGAAAGATAGCCTGCATAAAATTTGCCCGTGAGAATGGATTACCATTCCTTGGGCTGTGCCTTGGCTTCCAGATGGCCGTAATCGAATTTGCCAGAAATGTCTGCGGTATCAAAGACGCAAACAGTACGGAGATCGAGCCTGACTGTGAGCATGGAGTTATCGACATACTACCAGAACAGAAAAAGCTGGAAGGGCTTGGCGGAAATATGCGGCTTGGCGGGCGTGATATTGAAATGAAGAAGGGTACTGTCGCCTGGGACATGTTCAACAGGCAGGCACAGGTTCGTATGCGGTTCAGGCACCGTTATGAGGTTGATCCTGAATATATCGAAGCGCTTGAGAGTGCGGGTGTTGTATTTTCAGGCAAGGCCCCTAATCAGCCTATAATGCAGATAATGGAAATTCCGGAACACCCGTTCTTTATGAGTACGCAGGCTCACCCGGAATTGACTTCGCGGCCTATGGTTTCCCAGCCGATGTTTATTGGTCTTGCAGCGTCATCAATGAAACGCCGCTATCCGAAGGACGACCTGCAAGGCAGTGTCGATGCCGCAAAGAGTGTTTGTGTCTGATTCGCTATGGTTTGTTAGTTTTTGCTTCGAGCTCTTTAATTCGCTGCTTTAGTGCATTATTTTCCATTTGAAGAGCTTTTGTCGATTCCTGCAGCATTACAATGAATCCTGTTGCCGCATCGTTGGACTGACTGACAATGGTTTCATTTTTCTTCTGGCAATCGGCAAGCAGGTCTTTTTGGTGCTGTATTTCCCTGTCTTTGGCCTGTAGTTGTTCTTTTAGTTCGATATTTTCGTTTACGATCAGCCGTACCTGCCTGTCATTCTTTGGCGAATTGCTTTCCTGACAGCCCGCGATAACGATCATTTGAAGTGAAATACAGGTTAATAACAGCAGCATTGTGTGTTTTTTCATATCAGAGATTCCTAAATCAGGCCAGGCCTGAACCGAAAAGGCGAACTTAAGCCCAGATTCAGGCGAAACATTTTTTATTGCCATTTTGTGTTCAATTTTATTCGTAAGAGATTTAATTTATCGGTTATTTATTCTTGAAAACCGTGTTTTTAAAACCTGACGCAATTATTTTGCTATCAATGATGTCGGCAATTATATGAGCTTATGTTAACGAAATATACAAATAACAGGCAGAGAAGGAGTGTTCATTTAGCTGTGTAAATGGCGGTTTCCATTTTTGTCACAGTTTCATACGATCGCCGAACTTGATAGCAAACTGGTTCATCGCTGAACTCCAGCATCTTATTGGCATTGTCCATTTTTTTGCGATGTTTTCAAGTGCCAAATAAAATATCTTCATCACCGATGTTTCGCTTGGGAATGCCCCTTTAGTCTTGATCACTTTCCGCAGTGAGCGGTTGATTGATTCAATCGCATTAGAGCACTTTAATCTTTTCTGCTCCGCTTTATGCCGTCGAGAGGACAAGGCTGGCAAAGAAGAACACGCAGCAATATTGAAATATTGCGAGTAATTCTGATGCCGCCAGCCAAAGCCGCAACAGGCAAAAAGCGAGCACGAAAAATTAAATTGCTCTAATC
>DAOWHR010000414.1 GCA_030641315.1 Anaerohalosphaeraceae bacterium
CCCCATGCGACAAAATCAGTGCCCTGTTCGAAACCAGAGAATTTTCGCCACATGACTGTAGCTGTCTCCTGCAAGATATCGTCAGCGTCACTGTAATTGTGTATGGATGCCAGAATGAACGCATAGAGACTTTTTCGATGGGTCATAAAGAGGTGAAAAAACAGAGAATCCAGCGATTCATCGAACGAATCATCTTCTCTTTGATCCTGCCGTTCAGCCAAAATAAGGATTCCTTTGTTAAAGAGGTACCGATTAATTAACAATTATACGCAACCACGGAATGTAATACCAGATGAGAAAAAAAATAGACAAAAAAATAGCAAAACCGTCTGTGAGGTGGATTTTTGCATGAAAATTGACAGCAGGAGGATCAAAAATGGCCAGAAGCAGTTTTTTTTTGGGTGCAATCGGGATTGGTCATGCCGGTGCCCTGGAAGAAGTGATAATAATTGAATTGAAGGCGTAGCTAGAGTATTAGTATCTTTTTTACATTGATCAATAAAGGAAAATATATTATTTTAACGGCTCTCTTTGCCGTTCCCTTCATCAAGAACATAATCATCTGGAATGAACGGCCCAAAGTCATCTTCCTGCAAACCTACATCCCACCGAAATTCATCGGTTACGATCTTGACTCTGTTTGAACTGACGATATCAGTCCCCTCCAGTTCCATTCTTACCGGCAGTTTAGTCTTAACATTAATCCATAACCGTCCAACCACATCCTTCATTGAGTTTTGTAAAAATCCAGGGTTCGACACCTCAATACCATGTGATTGAATACCGCATACAACTGCACTGCCCAAGTCTTTATAGTCAGAAGACAGAAACTGCCTAATCAATTCACGAGGATCTTTTTCCCGTTGAATCTGTCCATAATCCTGCTCGGTTAGTTCGTCCCTCATATATTGCTTTTCTTCCGTCATGACAGTGATCTTGACATTCTCTGCTGGCAATAAAAATGTCTGCATTTCTGTTTTACCGTCTACATAAGTACCCAGCCGAACTCCATGATCCGGTGAAATGTACAATACCGTCTCTGTCTTATCTGCCCTGTCAGAGCAGCCATCCAGTATCCGCTGGCGGCAACAGTATGTTAGAGACTTTACATTGTTGATTTTTTCAGAAACCTGTGCCATAGCCACGGAGCATGTTCCGATCGGAGTATCAACATAGTGAACGGTGATAAATATCGCAGCTATAATACTTGCAACCGATGCAAGTTGAGCGGCTCTGCTGTTTAGAAGTGATTTAAAAAATTTAAATGGCTGACCATGCTGGTAAGTCTTTGCGATATTATCAAGCTCTGAAAAAGCTCCGGCCAGGATTCGACCCTGTGTCTGTTTATCGGTTTCGACCTTTTGGCGTAGTATTAATTTTTTAATATTCATTTTCTTGACCCTGAAATAAAGATTTTAATTTTTTCATTCCATAACGATATCTGCCCTGAATGGTGTTTATCGATGCGACTTGGCAAAGCGCTATCTGTCGAAAACTCATTTGACCATGTACATGCATCATAATAACCTTCCGTTGTTCAACGGGCAACTGATACAAAGCATTTTCCAGCCTTTGAAACTCTTCCTGCTTTAATACGATCTGGTCCGGAATTGGTGTGTCGGCCTCGACAGGACTAACTTTGTTGAGAGTAACAGTTTGGTTATTCCTGGATCGCAACAAATCTATGGCCCGGTTGGCAACACATCTGGCAAGATAGTTTTTTAACCTTCCAGTTAACACAAAACTATCAATATCCCGGACTAACACCAGAAATACATCATGCAAGACATCTTCAGCAAGCCCACGGTCACATACTATACCACCAGCCATTGCCAGCAGCGAATCGCCATACTTCTGGTAGATTCGGCACATGGCTTCCCTGTCACCATATTTAAGTCTCTTAATAAGTTGCTTATCTTCGAACATACGGCATTGCTCAATAAAATAAATACTGCCGGGCATTGATTCTTATAAGATCAGTCATGGCCATTACTGTTTCCCGGCCATAATTTTGGCCAGTATCCACCGGGCGATTGCAGTACTGAAATATTGTCATGTTCCCAGTATTCGTTAAAGTTTCCATCATTGTAAGTACAGCCCAATTTTCCTTTGTAAATGTCAGCATGACCATCGAGCAGAAGGAACGGCAGTTTCACATTTGAAACGAATTGACTGCCGCCGTCTCCGGCAGTTTTAGGTTTTGAATGTCTGCCCGCATAAAATCCAAATTTGCCAATTCCCGCGTTCGCATTGGCTCCTAGAAACTGCGACACACCAATTCCCGACATGGACCATTGGCCATCAACTTTTCCAATGTCGCCTTCTTCAACACAGCCTCGTTCACCGAGCATAATCAAATTATTGTGCTGCCCCTTAATGCTTGTTATTCTGCGTGCGGGAAATGCTGCCTCAGATATATTTCTAGGCGAAGAAAACCCCATGATATAACGATTGGCGCTGTAAGAGCAATAACCTTTGTCACGGCGGTCCGATGGACAGTGAAGAATGGCGGCGTCATCTTTGTTACAATCCAGCCCCTGTGTCTCCCGCAGAAGTTCGTACCATGGCGGCCCTCCGAGAGATATATCCTGATTGTCAGGATAGCGAAGTTGAGGATCGCTATTGCGGGCTGAAGGAAGTATAAAATCGTTGAAATCATGTGAATACATCATGGACATAATGCCGAGTTGACGCAAATTAGACTGGCAAACGGTCTGCCGAGAAAGTGAAGTTACCAACCTTATCGTCGGCAAAAGAATAGACAATAACAGGGAAATTATTCCAATTACGACCAAAAGCTCAATCAGCGTAAAAGCAGACTGCTTTTTGTTAGTGGCAAAGAATTGTCCTGATTTCATAATTATCTCCGTAACCACCGTTGATGCGTTACGTATATTATCCATTATTCCAGGCGTTTTTCGACAAAAAACCACCTCTCGTATCTTATATAACGATTAAACAGGCATTTTTAGTATATACAAAATAATAATTATAAAAAAATATTTTTCCTATACGAAATGTGAGTACCTAATCGTTATGTATATGTGAAAACGTCCTCAACAATAGTTAACTTCATCAGGATAGAGTACCCTATTATAACCGGGACTACGAACATGACTTGTTTAAGGAGATAATAATGAGTAAGCAAACCAGAGTTGGATGTTCATGGGATATGATTGTTTCGGGAAATAAGATAAAAAATCATACAAGTAATAGATTCTATCGTCATGTTAATACATTAGTTATGGCATTTTTACTCATTTTTTCGCAGAGCGGGATTTGCGGTACTTATGGCGGAGGTGCGGGAACTGCTGCAGACCCATTTGTAATAGCAACTGCCGAACATATGCAGGATGTTGGATCGAATGAAGATGACTGGGACAAGCATTTTATAATGACGGCTGATATCAATCTTGAGGATTATACCGGAGAGCCATTAAATACAATCAGAACCTTTACCGGTGTGTTTGACGGGGGCGGGTACGCTATCATAAATATGACACTTGAGGTGACAGGTGGATTTGAAAGTCAGCCAGGTCTTTTCGGCAACCTCGGCTGGCAAGGTCATGGTGAAGTTAAAAACCTTGGGCTGGTAAATGTAGATGTTGCCGCTGTAGGTGGTTTTGACGGACTGGGAAGTCTGGCTGGGATGAACAACGGCAGGATAACAAACTGCTATGTAACGGGCAGTGTCAGTTCCCACAGTGGTGGTGTAATAGGCGGTTTGGTTGGAATCAGCTATGGAGACGTAACAAACTGCTATGCGACATGCAATATCAGCATTGGGATGGGCGGGTCAATTGGCGGACTGGTGGGATGGAATCGCGGTGTTTTAGCGAACAGCTATGCAGCGGGCAATTGCGAAGGCACTTTTCAAGGCTCTGTCGGGGGATTGGTGTCGACCAACTCCGGGGCAATTGAAAACTGTTTTTCGGCGGGCAATGTTATCGGTAACGTTTTCGTTGGCGGTCTGGCGGGTCGTAATGAAAATGGATCAATGACAAACTGCTACACAATCTGCAAGGTATTGGGGACTTCTAATGTGGGCGGCATTTCGGGACTTCACGAAAGCGGAACTTATTACAGCTGCTTTTGGAATAGTGAAGTGAATCCGTCGCTTGGGGGTGTCGGGAACATTTCCGGTCCTGCCGGTGTTCTGGGGAAAACGACTTTAGGGATGCAGAGGCTGGGGACGTTTACCGGTTATGGCTGGGATTTTGTTGGCGAGAGCGTAAATGGAACAGACGACTTCTGGAAGATGCCGGGGTGCGGGTATCCGTTATTATCGTGGCAGAGGTCGATGGTTGTGCCAGACGTTAGCGGATTAACCGAGGAGGAGGCATTAAGTGAAATAAGCTCTACAGGCGCTTTTGCTGTTACCCAAACAGGTCACAGTGAGTCTGTCGAAGAAGGCTATGTTATCTCACAGGAGCCGGCAGCGGGGTGCGAAGCGACAATTGTTACTATCATTGTCAGCGACGGTTATCCTTATGAGGCGGGCAACGGAACTGAGGCGGAGCCATACCAGATATGGACAGCAGAGCAGCTTAACGTAATAGGCACCTATCCGGGGGACTTTGACAAACATTTTGTCTTAATGAAAGATATTGACTTGTCGGGATATACAGGGACTTCATTTAATATCATCGGACCTAATCCGAACGGTTTTACCGGAGTGTTTGACGGCAGAGGACACACGGTTTCGAACTTTTCTTATGCAGCATCGCCTCATCACTATTGCGGTCTATTCGGCAGTGTAGGAACAGGCGGGAAGATAATGAATCTTGGGGTAACAGATGTTGTTATCGATGCTGGTGAGGGCCAGCGTACTGGTGGTCTGGCGGGAAGCAATTCGGGCAGTATTACAAACTGCTATGCGACCGGAAGCGTTACCGGGGGCACTTATGTCGGCGGTCTGGTGGGATTATTAATTCATGGGAGCATAAAGAACTGTTATGCAAAGTGCAGTGTCAGCGGTGTTCATCAGGTTGGGGGGCTGGCGGGCGATCTTTTTGATGGTACGGTAACGAACAGCTACGCAGAAGGCAGTGCCAGCGGTGACAACAGTGTGGGCGGAATTACGGGATTGGCAACTCAAGAAAGCACAATATCAAACTGCTTTGCCGCTGTCGCTGTAAGCGCCATAGAGAATGAGGAGGTTGGGGGCTTTTTGGGAGCATATTATCTAAGCGGCAATTTCTTCAATAACTTCTGGGACAGCGATTTGAATGCGGGACTTACCGGGGTCGGCAACAAGGCCGATCCAACGGGTGTTACGAGCAAGACGACGGCTGAGATGCGGGTGCAGAGTACGTTTACTGATCGTTGGTGGGATTTTGCTGGTGAGGAAGTTAACGGGAGCGATGATGTCTGGCGGATGTGTGTTGATGGGGTTAGCTATCCGCGGTTGGCCTGGGAATTTTACAGGTGCGGAGATTTTATTTGTCCCGATGGAGTTGCGTATGAGGACCTCGGTTATTTTCTTGAACGCTGGCTGAGTGTTGAGAATAACGCTGATCTTAACTATGATGGTTATGTAAATATGTTCGACTTTGCGATCTTTGCCCAACATTGGATGAAAGGTATTTAGGATAATGCTGTCAATTTGCTATGTTGCTTAGCACACTTGATGATGGTTTACAACGACATCCAGGAATTATTTAAAACAAAAAGGCATCGGATTGTATTCCGGTGCCTTTTTTGTTTTTCGCGGATTCAGGGGATGTTGTCCCCTTTGTCCTTATTTGTGTACGGCCTTGGTTAGCCGTTTACTTCTGTTGGCTGCTGCTGATCTTTCAGGTCCTCTATCGTGCATGGTTCGGCAATTTTTCTGTAGCCCAGTGCCTTTACGACATCAAGCACCTCTGTCCATGTCGGGAAGGGTCTTTGATTGCCCCTTTTGTATCGGTCCATTGCCATCAGGAAGTCGAACTGTTCATCGGTCATTTCGCCTTCTTCAGCGGCTTTTCTGTCATCGGATCTGCGAATGCCGGGTCCCCTTCTTCTTTCCATATTTATCGGTTCGCCTTCAACTTCGACGGATTTTCTTTTCTCAACATGCTTTTCGATCTCATCTTCCGGTGCACCATTGAGGTGGGCCTCGATCTTTCTCAGATCGAAACCACAGCGTCTGTCGACAACTGATTGTCTTCTTTCGAATAAAGTACCTTTACTTTTGCTACCCGAATCAGAATTTGTATTCTTTTCTGACATATTAACCTCGCAATAAAAGTTTATTCCGCTGATCGTCCAGGTTTGCTGCCAATCCAGCGGATAATTATTTAACGCTTGACGCGTTTGAAATCGTATCAGTACTCGGAATCATAAAAGTCGGGTTCTATTTCATCATAAGAGTTGTCTTCCAGCGCCATTCCAAAGAAATCGCCTAAAGAACCTTTCTGTTCGATGAGCAGATGCGCCTCGTCGAGATCGTCTTCCGGAACGAGCAAAGCAATGCCTGAAACATGGTCACCTGAGCCTCTGTGCTTTTTAATTACGGCCAGAATACCGTTTTCGGTCAGCAACTCTTTGTATTGTTTTGCCAGTTCCATGTCTTCTGCAAAGGCAACTGTGACCAACTCTTCGAGGAGAGTTTCAGTAATTTTCTTTTTCAACCTTCTTCCAGTCATAGCACTATTTCTCCACATTGTTAATGAAACACTGATAATGGACAACTCGTTAATGCATCGTCAAAGGCAGGAGAGAGGTTAATTTGAAAACAGTTTTTTCAGAGAAAAAGACGTTTTTGTTGGTCACCACAGCCTGAAAATTGCAAAATTTGCAGTTTATACGGCTTGTAAGTGCAAAATTTTGCAATTTATGGGATTTTTTTATTGCAAAGTATGCCTATGAATGCAAAATACCGTCGTGAAACGTTAATTGGGTGAAGCGTCACCTGAAATTATAGGAACTTCTTTTAAACACGGAGGTATTAGAAATGGCAAAGAAAGCAGCAAAGAAGGCACCAGCTAAGAAGAAGGCAGCAAAAAAGGAAGTACTGGTAGTTGCAAGCAAGGTCAAGGCTTACATCAAGAGCAAGGGAATGATGACATCATCGGATGCTATCGGTGCTCTTAATGATAAGATCTACGCTCTGCTTGACAGTGCAGCATGCCGTACCGAAGCAAACCGTCGCAGCACGGTTAAGCCACAGGATCTGTAACCAGAGCCTGAAACATTCAACATTTTTTGTTGATGACAAGAGCCAATTCATAGTTTTTTTATGGATTGGCTCTTTTTTTTTGGGGATAGAGAGCATGAATAGCCGAATAAAGATATTATCGGAATAAGGTATTGGCATTAGAGTATTGCTTGCTATTAAAGATGGCTTGAGTCGCATAAAATACCGTTACCAGCATAAAAAATTAGTTTTTTTAAAAATAATCGTAGACTAAGATACAAATCCGGCCTTATACTGTTACATGGAATTAAATATAGTTTGCTGATTTAATACAGGTATGGATACCTTTGGACAGAAATATTAGACAACTTATAATGGGGCCGAGACATCTAATGGCGACGATACTTCCGAATGGGGGACCACGATGAAAGTTTTCATGCTTGGCTGGGAGTTTCCTCCGTTTATCAGCGGCGGGCTGGGAACGGCGTGCTATGGTTTGACCAAGGCGATGAATGACCTTGGCATTGAGGTTACGTTTGCTCTGCCTAAGGTTGTCGATCCATCGCATTCAACTCATGTTAAGATGCTGTCTCCTGGAACCGTTATCAAGAATACCGTCATGCGGACCACCAGCGAAGAAGTCGAAGATGAGCTCAAGAATGTTAAGATCAAGACGATCCAATCGCTGCTTGAACCTTACGGGAGCGTAGAAGAGTATCAGCATCGCTACGAAGATATTCTGCGTAACAAACGGATGGAGCTTGGTGGCATCGAGTTTACCGAAGAAATGCTGGTGGAAGGTAAGAATGCGAATGGCCCGGACTACGCAGGCGACATGTATTCCGAGATCCACCGTTATGCGGCATGTGCTGTCAAACTGGCGGTTCGTGAGGATTTCGATGTTATCCACGCTCATGACTGGATGACTTATCCTGCAGGTATGGCCGTTGCCAGCATAACAGGCAAGCCGCTTGTCGTGCATGTTCATTCGACCGAGTTTGACCGCAGCGGTGAACATGTAAACCAGCGTATATATGACATCGAACGTAAGGGGATGCATTCTGCTGACAAGATCATCGCAGTAAGCCATTTGACCAGAAATACAGTTATCACCCGTTACGGAATTCTTGGCGAAAAAGTCGAAGTTGTGCATAACGGGGTTGATCGCAGCGTCGCTGCCAAAATCGAAACGTCCCGTGCGAGCATTAAGTCTGAAGAAAAGATCGTTCTTTTCCTCGGGCGGATAACTATGCAGAAAGGTCCTGAGTACTTTTTGCAGGCTGCCAAGAAGGTTCTTAGCGTAATTGACAATGTCAAGTTCGTAATGGCCGGATCGGGCGATATGATGCACCGGACCATTGAGATGGCCGCTGAGCTTGGGATAGGAAATAAGGTTTTGTTTACCGGTTTTTTACGCGGTGATGATGTTCGGAAAGTATATGAGATGGCGGACCTTTATGTGATGCCTTCTGTTTCTGAGCCTTTCGGTATAGCACCGCTTGAGGCGCTGAACCATGATGTTCCCGTTCTGATAAGCAAGCAGAGCGGTGTTTCCGAGGTTCTTACTCATGCTCTTAAGGTTGATTTCTGGGATGTTCAGGAGATGGCTAACAAGATCATAGCTGTTTTGAGATATCATCCTTTGCAGATGACTCTTCGTGAACACGGTAATTTTGAAGTTCGCAAGTTCAAATGGGAAGACGCTGCGGCCAAATGTATCAGTATCTATGGCGACATGCTTCTTCGTGCTCAGCCAGCTTATTGATTGACAGATAAATAATTATTCCAGTTATTTTTGTTCGGAGGCAAGCAAATGCCATCGGTTTGTTTCTACTTTCAGGTTCATCAACCTTTCAGACTTAAACACTATACCGTCTTTGACAACTCGAGTTCTTATTTCGATGAGTTCAAAAACGCCTCTATCTGCAGAAAGGTAGCAGATAAGTGTTACCTTCCTGCCAATCGCCTGCTGCTTGATCTGATCCGTCGTTTTGAAGGCCGTTTTAAGATATCGTACAGCATTACGGGTGTTCTTCTGGAGCAGCTTAATAAATACTGTCCTGAGGTGATGAGTACGTTTGACGCTCTGGCTCGTACTGGTTGTGTCGAGTTTCTTGCCGAGACGTATTACCACAGTTTGAGCTTTCTTTATTCGCATGATGAGTTCGCCAACCAGGTGGCCAAGCATGTCGAGCAGATCGAATATCTGTTCGGAACGAAGCCTCGTGTGTTCCGCAATACCGAGCTTATCTACAATAACGATCTGGCGAAGAAAATCGAATCTATGGGGATTTTTGACGGGATCATTACGGAAGGTGCGGACCATATCCTGGGTGACAGGAGCTGTAATTTTGTTTACAGCCCGCCTGAGTGCGAGAAGGTTAAGCTGCTTTTGAAGAATTATGCGCTTAGCGATGACATCGCGTTTAGATTTTCCAACCAGGGATGGCAAGAATACCCGCTGTTTGCTAACAAATTTGCCGGCTGGATCAATAAGTTCAATGGCAACGGGCAGGTGATAAATCTGTTTATGGACTATGAGACGTTCGGCGAGCACCAGTGGCAGGATACGGGGATATTTGAATTCCTTAATCATCTTCCTGAAGAAGTTTTGAAGCATGAGGACAATAATTTTAAGACTCCGAGCGAGGTTCTGGAAGCGTATGAACCTGTCGGCACTGTTGATGTCCCACATGTCATCAGTTGGGCCGATGAAGAGCGGGACCTATCGGCGTGGCTTGGCAACGCTATGCAGTCGAATGCTCTGCATGAGGTGTACCGGCTTGAAGAGCTTATCAGAGAGGCAAAGGACGAACGTCTTACAGCGGACTGGCGGAGACTGCAAACATCGGACCACTTCTATTATATGTGCACGAAGTATTTCAATGACGGCGATGTTCATAAGTACTTCAGCCCTTACGATTCACCTTATGATTCGTATATCAACTATATGAACGTCCTGAGCAACCTGAAGGAACGATTGGCCGAACCTAAGCCGGGCACAACAGCGGTAGCAACAGTCTAAGGATTTTGGCAAAAAGTAATAAGGGTTGTTTTATGTTGATCGTTCGCAGCAACGCAGGCAGTGTTATCGATATTATTCCATGCTCAGGTAAAGGAATTGATGAACTCATCAACCGTGAGTGGCTGCTGACTAACAGCCGCGGCGGTTTTTCCTGCGGCACTATTGCAGGGTGCAACACAAGGAGGTACCACGGATTATTAACGGGGACGGCTAATCCGCCAGCCAACAGAACGCTTGGGCTTTCGACGTGCATGGAAACGGTAACGATCCATGGAAAGGCCTGCGATATAAACACGCTCGAGTTTGAGGGATGTTTCGCGCCGGAGGGGCATAAGTTTCTCAACGGGTTCGATAAGGATGTGGGGGTGCATTTCGATTATGATCTTGGCCAGGCATGGCTGAGGAAATCGATATATCTTATGCCGGACGCTGACGGTGTCGCGGTGGTGTATGACTTTCACGATGTTAAATGCGAGATGGATATTGCAGTAAGGCCTTTTGTCGGGATGCGTGATTTTCATGCAATGCAAAAGATCAACGATGATATTTCTTCGGAGTTGCATGACGGCGGGATATGTGTTAAACGGGCAGGCGATGAAACTAACGAACTGTTTATCCACAGCGACAATATGTGGTTCGAGGGGGATGGACAGTGGTGGTATAACTTTTTGTACCGTAAAGAAAGGCAGCGTCAACAGGAATGTTTTGAAGACCTTTGGTCCCCGGGCGTGTTCAAGAGCCATATTGACGGTCCGAGCAGGGTCGTTCTCTGGGCAAGCATGTGCAGACAAGGCGAAGTTCCGCCAACAGCAGATATGGATATCGATGTATTGCTTGACAATCTGGTTTTACGTGAGAATGACTGGACCAGAAACGCAGGGAGCGATGAGACGCTAAAGCGGCTTTTTGCTGCGGCGGGACAATTCGTGGTCGAACGTCAAATCGAAGGCAAGAGCAGCTATACTATACTGGCGGGCTATCCGTGGTTTCTGGACTGGGGACGTGATACGTTTATATCACTGGACGGGTTGCTGCTCTGCACGGGTAGATTCGATGAGGCGGCAAGTGTGCTGACGACATTTGCCGGTGCTGTAAGTGAAGGGATGATACCGAACCGCTTTGACGATTACGGCGGCGAGGCACACTATAACAGTATTGACGCGTCGATGTGGTTCGTTCATGCTGCGTTTGAGTATTTGCGAAAAAGTAACGATAAGCAAACTTTTTCGGAAGTACTTTTACCCGCATGCAGGGAGATCATGGAGAGATATCGCAGCGGCACCCGATTCGGGATACATGCTGATAATGACGGGCTTATAACCGGCGGTGACAAGGAAACGCAGCTTACGTGGATGGATGCCAAGTGCTCCGGAACCGCGTTTACGCCAAGGTATGGTAAGGCCGTCGAGGTTAATGCCCTGTGGTACAGCAATCTGTGCAACCTTGCTGAATACTATCGGGATAGTGACGACGAACAGAGCGGGTATTTCGGTAAGCTCGCTGAAGTTGCTGGCGAGAGCTTTTGCAGAGTTTTCTGGAATGAGGACATTGGATATCTAAACGACTGCGTACGGCCGGACGGTGAAATTGACACGAGCATGAGGCCTAACCAGATATATGCTGTTTCGCTGCCTTTTACACCGCTATCCAGGGGACAGCAGAAATGTGTGGTCGGTGTTGTCGAGAGAGAGCTTCTAACCGCTCACGGGCTGCGAACGCTTAATGCAGGCGATAGGCGGTATATCGGTAAATATGCCGGCGGTCAATTCGACAGGGATAAAGCGTATCATCAGGGGACAGCGTGGGCACATCTGACGGGGCCATTTATCGAAGCATATCTGAGAATCAATAATCGCAGCAAAGAAAGCAAAAAGAAAGCGTCTAAATACCTTGCCCCCCTGCTCGACCATGTTGTTGGCAGTGGTTGTGTCGGCAGTGTGTCCGAGATATTTGACGGAGATGCGCCGCATGATCCGAAAGGCTGCTTCGCCCAAGCGTGGGCGGTAGCTGAGGTTCTGCGTTCATATATATTGATCCAAGGCTCTTAAATGTCAGCAGGCAAGTCATCGGCGGGTAAAGTTTTTGCCGCAAGCATTCCTTATGCTGCTGTCGGGGTCGGTGTTTATGGGTTACGCAGCGCCTGGGCCGCTGTTCTGATGTATCATCTGGGTATCGTACTGCTGATCGCGGTAAATAGGCGATGGGACATCGTAAGGAGTTTCAGGGCCGGGTGGGATTTGCGGTGGGGAATTGCCGCTGTCATTATTAGCTCACTTACAGGTGTGATCATATATCTTGCTTGGCCATTTGCCAAGTTGCCGCCAGTGGAACTTAGTGAGGTTATGGAGCGTTTTAGCGTCATTGGATCTGCTGGAGTTGTGTTTGCTGTTTATGCAATTTTCGTTAATCCAATACTTGAGGAAATGTTATGGCGAGGGTATCTTTTTGACGACAGGAAAGGTATCTGCTGGGTTGATATTGCGTTTGCCGGATACCATGTATTGGTACTGCCTCTGGTGATCAATCCATTACTATGTGTCGGGGCGTTCTTTGCGTTGGTTATGGCAGGATGGATGTTTCGGTTACTGCGGCGCAGGCTCGGCGGGCTTGGGACAGTATGGCTAATGCACCTAACGGCGGACATCAGCATCATCATCGCGGTTTATTTTCTACTGTAATTCTAATTTTATTTGAAGGACTTTTCGAGCAGGCCGTCGCCTGAAAGTTTGAGCCTGTCGAAGTAGTCAGGTGTTTGTTTGCCCAGAAGTTTGTCGACGTATAGTTTGGCGAGGTATTGACCCAACATGTAGCCCTGGCCGCGGAGTCCGATGAACAGACCGTGTTCGGGATCTATCACCATTTTCGGCTCGACGTAATACCCTGCCCAGACAGCCTGGAAGCCTACGGATGAAAGCTCTGGAATCCAGTTTACAAAAACTTCTGAAGCTATTTCAAGAAAATCCCTTGAGTTTGTTTTTAAGGTTTTGTCGGTTTGGGCCGGTTCGACTGCCGGGGACGCACAGCCGATGATCTGGCCGGTCTCTGCAAGCTGCTGGCCGTAGACCGCTGTGAAACCTTTGTACTTACGGCGGTCGATCATCATGGGCATCGGAGTGTCCTTGACGCCGATCATGGGAAGACGTCGAGTGATGAATGCCTGATGCTTTACGGAATAGATGCCTGTCTCATGGCCGAGACGACGTGCGAATTTTTCGCCTTCGGGCCCGAGTGCGTTGATGAAGTGGTCAGCGCGGTATTCGATGTACCGCTTTGCGTGGTCCTGTATGAGTATCTTGTATGTATCGCCGTCCTTTTCAACGTCTATAAGTTCGCAGTCTTCGAGTACCTTACCGCCCTTTTCGACTCCTATGGTCCTTATCAGATCGACGACTTTGCCGGGCGTTGCCTGCCAGCAGTTGTGAGTTAGCAAAGCCGAAATATATGTGTCAAGTTTAGGATTGATGAACGGTGATATGCACCTGCGAAAATCCTTTGGTTCGATCATCTCGGCATCGGACCATTCCTTTGACGCTTCGAGAGCATCGTACGTCTGCTGATCATGAGCGAAAGTTACGTAGTTGATGGCCCGGTAGTCGATGTTCTTTATTAACTGAAGCTGCTTGAATATCTCGTGGTTTTGCGATGCGATCTCAGACAGTTCCGGCACGGAAAAGTTTGGTCTGCCTCCTGCTATGTTTCGCCATGATGCCCCCCTGCCATAGTTCACCATTACCGGTTCGAGAGATTCTTCGGCGAGATACCTGAACAGTGCACTGCCTGCAATACCGCCGCCTGCGATAAACATTTTGACCTTGACTGTTTTGTATGGCTTTGCATCAATGCCTATTATGGCTTGTTCGTGAGCAGTATGCGGATACAGTTCGCCAAGAGACAATTGATTCGACAGCGGTGCGCGGGGAGTTGCTTTGCCTACAAGACCGATGCCCATGGACGCCAGTGTTTGTTTGAGGCGTGCGATGCATCGTTTGCCTCGGCATGCTCCCATTCCGAGGCGGGTTGTATGTTTGATCTCGTCAATTGAGATGAATTTGCGGTCGCCGATAACATCCATGATCTCATCGAGCTTGACATCGTCACAGTGACAGATGTATTTTTCGGATTCGATGAACTTTTCGTGATCTACGAATTCGATCTGTTCGGGATATTTATCTTTGAGGATAAAGCCGCGAACGTCTGTTAGGCTGTCACCGTGGAGATCGGTCGATCTTACGCGGGCAACGTTTGTTTTGTTGGATTTTGTGAGTATCTTTTCGATGATGCCGCTGCCCAGCCTGGTTCCATTGTTGTCGACGAGAAAAACTTCGGCGTTTTCGTCAACGTGGTATTCGATAGGCAAAAAGAGTTTGTCTTTTTCGAGGTTGTAGCCGAAAATAGCCAAGCCAGGACAGAGATTGACGCATTTCATGCAGCCTACGCATTTTTCGTAATCAATCCGAGGAACGGAGCTTGTTGATGTTTTTGTGATGGCATCATACGGACAGGCAAATGCGCATGGATTGCACGCAAAACCGTACAGACAATCGATGATGACGAACGGTTTTTGCGAACGCTGCCGATCCGGTGTGGCTGGGGAGTCTATGACTTTTATCGGGTGCTGCTGTGAATCGATGTATTCTTTTGAGACGGCAAGGTAGTTGTCATAGTCGTATTTGATGTTGAGACGTTCGATGATATCGTACGCAGCCTGTTTGCCGCGAAGGACTGCGCTTGTGCCTTCACCGATCCTTATCGCATCGCCTGCTCCATAGCACTTTCTGCCGAATACATCGTAGCCCTTGGTTAGAAGCTGATCGTCGGGCACGAGGCCTGTGCAGATATTGATGGCATCGATTCCGTAGATACGTTTTTCTGTACCGGGGATCGGTTTGAAGTTTTCGCACTGAGCGATTACCGCGCCGATTACGCCGTCGCATTTTTCGTTGGGGATCGCTTCGAGTAGTATGTGCGACAGAATGATCGGGATACCAAGCCTGCGGATGCGGTTTGCCTGAACGGGAAAGCCGCCTTCGGTTGGCTGGGCCTCAAGGATCGCTTTTACGTTGGCGCCAGCCTGGATGAGCTGGTAGGAAGTCAGGTAACCGATGTTGCCTGCGCCTATGGTTAAAACATTTTTGCCGAGCAGGGTCA